>DYCW01000399.1 GCA_019417865.1 Ruminococcus sp.
CTTATTTCCTGGGCGGCTTTGACCGATTATTCTGCACACTGGATGCGGAAGACAACACAAAGACGGTCATTGCAATGCTTCCCAATGGAAAGCCGGAATATGATGCGATGATTCCTGCTGTTCTGCAAACCGCTTTGCCGGATTTGCTGATTGGGTTGGTAGTCGTGCTGGTACTGTCTGCCTCCATGTCCACGCTGTCTTCTCTGGTGCTGACTTCCAGCTCTACCATGACCATTGACTTTATCCGTCCTCGAATGAAGCAAAAAAGCGAGAAAAAAGAAGTGATTATCATGCGGGTATTGATTGCTGCCTTCCTGATTATTTCTGTTCTAATTGCTTTTAATAAGAATACCTCTATTTCTACACTGATGTCCTATTCCTGGGGTGCATTGGCAGGGGCGTTCTTAGGACCATTTGTCTTTGGTCTGTACAGCAAAAAGACAACGGTTCCTGCTATCTGGACAAGTTTTATTTTGGGGGTCGGCGGTACGCTTGCCCACATGGTTCTGTTTGGATTTGGTTGGTTTCCGTCTCTGACAAAGGCTGCCGCATCTCTACCGTTGAATCTGGCCTCGCCGATTAATATCGGTGCCATTCTGATGATTTTGTCCCTAATTGTCGTGCCAGTCGTTAGTGCCTTTACAAAGGTAAAGGACAGCAAAGCCGTGGAAGCTGCCTTTACCTGTTATCAGAAGTAAAAAAATCGGTTACACAGCGTGTCTCTCATGAGAGAAACACGCTGTTTTCTTTAGATTAGAATCCCGATGCTTCTGCTCCCCGTGCGACATTCTTTTGTTTTATTTCCATATGAGTCCACTGGAATCATACTATTGTTACCAACTACAAATCGTCTTGCCGGCATTGGGACAGGCGATTCTGTTCACAATTAAAAATGGATTCCATGATTTCTATTGCTTCTTTTTCTGATGCCGCTGTATCAGAACGCCTGTTCCTGCAATAACCACCATCACGCCTGCTACCAGCACTACCATCTTCCAGTTCCCTGTCCAGAGGCTGCTCCCCATCTTCACGGTCAATGCCATTGCTGGCAATCTGGCAATGGTCGTCAGAAAAAACAACGGCAGCGGCGGGATGGTCTTATTAAATGCCACAATATACGTCAACGCATCCTTCGGCAATCCCGGACATAAAAATAACAAAAACACAATCCGTTCCATTTTCCGTCGGTTCTGCAAAAATGAAAATCGTTTTAGATGTTCTTCCTTTACAAACAGCTCCAGCAGCGGTCTGCCAATCCACTGTACTAAGTAATAGACCAGTGCCGTCCCCAAAAAAGAACCTGCCAGACTGAGCAAGATTCCCGGAACCGTTCCGAATACCGCTCCCCCAATCATTGGCACAGGCCCGCCGGGCAGAAATGCGATGACAATCTGCACCACCTGCAACAGTACAAACAGCAACGGAGCAAAGATGCCGAACGACTGTATTTTTTCAATGATCTGTTCCTTCCCGCCCTCCTGCAACAACAACTTTCCAACAGGAATCATTAAAATACTGGCCACAAGCAGGAGCAACAGCAGCAGTGCCGCAGAGAGTAAAATGCTCCAGCGAGTTCTCTTTTTTTCCATCTGCATAGACTGTCTTTTCGGCTGTGGAATCTCTCCCACAGAAGTCTGTTCCTTTTTCATTAATTTCTTCCCCTTCTTTGTTGCGATCTGTTTTTTTCTTTTTCTTATTATGGATGAAATTTCTTCCTTTTAGTATACCCAATTTTACGTAAAATTGCAAATCATTTCGTGATATTTTTGCGAAAACCTTCCTCATACTGTATTTTTGCTGCTTGTTTCCCACATTGTTCCCCAAATATTGTGCTGTCTGTGTGAAAGATACATGATATTTTTCAAAAAGGACTTGACGAAACCGGCAAAATGCAGTATAATGAACACATCATAACGAAAATATCAAAAAAACACTTGACTTGTACAAGAAAATGCGATATAATAAATAGCGTTGCAATTGTGCGAGCAAACACAAAAAAGAGAATCCATTTTAGAAAGGAACATTTGATATGAAAGCAAGAAATGCAAAAGTAACAGCCGTTCTTCTGGCGTGTTTTTTGGGGATGACCGCTGTCGGCTGTTCCGAAGACAAGAATTCCTCCAGCGATAAGGACAGCAGTACTGCTGGCATTTCCGCAGAGTCCCTGCCGGTAGAGACGGATGAAAAGGGCGAAACCGTAACGGATGCCAATGGACAGGCAGTTCTGGCGTCCGGTGCCACCGATTTTATGGTAAAAGAAATTGAATTTACATGGGGTGCAAAAAATAACACAGCCAACGGGGATTCACAAGATCCGACAGAAGCACCGACTGCGGCACAGGCAAATGCAAATGCTGGCGGACAAGCGGTCACTTCTTATGTAGCTGTAACCGATGATAGTGGCAACAAGGTCGTAGACGACAATGGTAAGGTTGTGACAGAACTGGTAACCATTCCGGCTTCGCAGGGCGGCGATTCTAACACGGGCAACAATAATGCGTCAGAAACCACTGTTGCAGGTGGAAACAATCAAAATGCTGCTACAGAAGGCAATCAGAATGCAGCAGCACCTTACACTCCAAAAACTGACAATTTTCAGGCTTATTGGATGGACATGTCCCAAAACAAAGATATCGTTTTCAATGGTGATTTTATCGATATTACCTTTAAAGTAAAGGAAACGACACCGGATGGCAATTATATTGTCAATTTGGCAACCCCAACAAATGCAAGCGAATTTGCAAACTGGGATGCAAAGGCACTGGTACCCGCTATCACCAATGGCTGTATTACTGTTGGCAGTGCTTCCCCAGAAGCACAGACAGCAACGAATGCAAGTGATTTCAAACTGACAGCAGATTCTTTGACTGCAAATGCAGGAGAAACCGTTACGATGCGGATTCAGATTGCAGACAATCCTGGTATGGTTGCGTTCGTGCTTCGTCTGGACTATGACAGCAATGCACTGGAAATTGTAGATGCTCAGGTAGGCAGTGATTGTGAAGCAGCTCTGCGAAAAGGGTTAAATAGCTAACATTCTCTCAAAGGGAAATGGGTAAAAGCACAAAATCGCTTATTTTTCATCTTCTCTCTATTATGCATTTATCAGATCAGGAAAGTAGAAAAATTAAATACGGAGCACCACACGTGTGCTCCGCTATCTGGGTGTGGCGCAGATGGTAGCGCGCTACCTTGGGGTGGTAGAGGCCGCCGGTTCAAGTCCGGTCACTCAGACCAAGCAAAAATCACGTAGTTTCGGGGCTTTTCCGAAGCTACGTGATTTTTTATTTTGATGAAAAAACGTTACTACGACACTTACCACGACAAATGAACAAAAACCGCCCCTCCGGATTGCAATTCCAGAGGGGCGGTTTCATGTATTCGTCTGCCTATTGGACGGTCAGCGAATGTAATTTTAGGATACTA
>DYCW01000004.1 GCA_019417865.1 Ruminococcus sp.
GTATATACATCTGTTAAAAAATAATTTACCAATGCATCACTCGGCTCTTACAGGTCCTTCATGAAGATGGTTTTGAATTCATTGGTATATTTTAATTGAGATGCAGTATCCATGATTTGATCAATGCTAAAAGTAGCTTTTTTAAACTTTTTAAGTTCCTCTACTTGAGATTCTCTTATATCCAGAATATTAATCTCCATAAATGGGAGTGAATCCATTTTATTTGCTTCATCTAAGTCTGTATAAAAACGGTAAATAATTCCGTTTGTTAGGATAGCAAACTTTGCTTTTGTTGTGGAGAAGTATCGAAATAACTGAGAGTCATGCTTTTTCAAGTCTTCTTTTACCCATTTGGCTTCAATTAAAATAACGGGTTCCCCATCACTTAGGATGGCATAGTCCACCTTTTCGCCTTTTTTAATTCCTACATCAGCCGTGAATTCTGGCATGAATTCATCTGGATTAAAAACATCATATCCAAGCATTTGAAAAAATGGCATAATCAAAGAAGATTTTGTTGCTTCTTCAGTAGGGAGCTTGTCTTTTAAGCTGTCAACTCTTTTGCTGAACTGTTTTAATTCATCGATAAAATCCATTTAAAATTCCTCCAAATAAAAATGATTATATTGTTCTTATTCGTTCGTTTCCACCATCAACATGATAATTTCGGCTCGTTTTTGAATAGACAGTTTGTGAAATAATTGAATTAACTCCATATCTTCTTCACTGATTTCAAAATGAGAATTGGAAATATTTCCGATATTTCCGGATACTACATCATTGATGGATACCGTTTGACTTTGATCAATTGTTGTGCTTTGCATTTTTGGATTGTCTGTTCTTCCTAGCAAGTAGTCAACAGAACAGTCAAGGTATTCTGCAATTTTTAATATGGTTTGAGATAGTATATCTGTTCCATTTGATATTTTTGATACGGTATTAGGACCCAAATTGCAATCAGCCAACATTTTTTTTACTGTAATTTGCTTAGACTTCGTTTGTTGTTTGATTCTTTCGGCAATGATTTGTGTACTTTGCATAACAATAACCTCTATTTTTTGTGTAAGTATAAGAAATAACCTTAAAAGGTAGTTTTGATGTTGATAGTAACTCAAGTAGGTGATATAATATAGCTATGCTATTGAAAAAAAGCAGAAAAAATATTCAGCTTGAAAATAGTGCTATATGAAAATTTTACCTAATTTCATTATAGTTTAAAATCGACTTTTTGTCAATAGCTATGCTATTAAATAATGTCAATTTGATAAAATGAAAGGACAAGGAAAAATGAGAGTCAAAATTGACAATTGCGAGTATGAAGCAGTAGAAATGACAGAAGAAGAGTTTTTATTTGCAAGACAAATGAAAAGTGTTCCTAAAACTGTGGTAGTCTCTTATATAGACCATACAGGGCAATCGTATCGTGTTGTATATCATAACTACAATAAAGGCTGTCGGTGTAGTGAGAGACTGACATCGGATGCAATTGTATCGGTGTGAATGCATATCCGAGCCGGACGGATTCCGGCAGAAAGAGAGAAAGAGCTATGACAATAGCGGCAATTAAAACCTTGTGCGAAAGAAAGCAGTTTACGCACAATATGATGATTGACGAAATCGAAAGAAGAGTGGCGGCAGATGAGATGCTTTCTGCTATCTTGGAAAAGGGAATGGAAACAGCAAACAATGACGAAGAACGGAAAGCAGTCATGTACATGATGCTGAACGCAAACGAAGAGTGTGGAAAAATTTTTGCAGCATACTTGTATTATCAAATGAGAGATTGAAAAAGTTCAATCCCATCAATCAATAAAAACAAGGAGGATATCAATATGGCATTTTCTAAAAATTTACGTGATTTGAGAATTGCACGTGGTATGTCACAACAGCAACTTGCAGATCTTATTGATGTGAAACAACCAACCGTTGCACAGTATGAGAGTGGGCGGCGGCAGCCAACGATTTGTATCAGTATCCGGATTGCAAAGGTACTGGGAACGACAGTCGAAGCACTGGTACCAGAAGCATTGATCAATTTTGATGATGATTGATGATTAAATGGAAGAGGGTGGAATTATTATGAGAATCATCATTGAAGAGTGGATGACAGACGAGGATAAGCTGGATTTAAGTTTGAATGAAGCTGCTGTATACACTATTATTTATGGCTTTACAAAGAATGGTGGTGTGTGATATACCAGTTTGGCTTATTTGGCACAAAAAGTGAAATGTTCTCCCAATACTGTTGGGAATATCATAAAGCGTCTGGAAAAGGCTGGACTGATAAAAAATGGCATGAAAACGGGAAGGACGGCAGAAAACGCAATCATTGCAAGATCATTTTTTCAATATTGCAAGAAAAAGGCATTTTAAAAGAGATTGCCGCTGATTGCAGTTCTGATTCTGTTGAAACTGTTGAAAACCGTGATGCCTCCACAATGAATGATGGTGACACCCACGTTGAGCGTAGTGGTACATCACAATCATTTGGATGGTTACCCCCAGCAAGCGTGAAGAATAATAAAAAGAAAGAAAAAAGAGATTCTGAAAGTGGAGTGTGTGCCGCACAAGCACTCCCGCCCAATTTTCAACTTTATGGAGAATTTCATAACATTAAGCTGAAAAATAATGAATATCAGAATTTAGTGAATACATATGGGGATGAATTGGTTTCTAACGCAGTTATAAATATGTCACTCCATATGCAGGCGAATGGAAAGACGTACAAAGATTGTTATGCACGTCTGAAAGCATGGTGTATACAGGATAGGAATCGGCAGCAGGCACGTACATACCCATGCCAAAAGAAATCAGTCCCCAAATCCACAAATTCGGAAGCTTATCGTTCGTTGATTTACAATATTGACGAATATGAACCAAAAAACACCGCTATGACAGGCAATCATAACGGTGGAACACGTATATTATGAAATATAAAGTAATAATTTCAGAAAGTAAATTAAAAAGAGAAATGGAGGAATGAGATCATGGGAAGACCAACGAATAAATCTGTTGCAAGAAACTCCGAAACCGATTTAGGTCGAATTGTATGGAGCAATATTCGAAAATATATCTATTAAAAGCAGCGTATTTGCATGGCATCCATTATCTACTATTTACTATGATGGCACCATTTCTGAATTCAATATGCTTGCCTATCCTGGCATGGGGGAAAATGATTTTTATAGTTGGTTTACTGGCACATTCAATGGACAAACAGCAATCCCATACGGAACGATTGATATTATTTGCAACGATGGTACGATTACCATGAACAAAAAGAATCCAGAATCGGAGGATGTAGAATGAAAATTAAAATAGATGAGGAATCTTATTTTGCTACAGTTGATACATTATTTCTTGCAATGCAAGGAGAATGTATGACACGTTGCGTATTTGTTGAACATCCGACTGTAAAAGGTACAACAGATTATTTTTTACGTGTGGAAATGCCGGATATGATGGTATATGATTTGCAGATTGTAAATAGTCAGGTTATTTTAACGAACACAATTACCGCATATGCAGCAACAATACCGTTGCAATGGATTGCAAAAGATAATACAGGTGCCATTATTGCAAAGTCTCAGATTATTGATGCAATTGTCAAAGATTCTATTGATGGGGATGCATCTGCATTGCCTACACCGGAAGAAATGCAAACAAAGTATCAGGAATATATTAGTGCTATGGCTGCGATTCGGGATGAAGTGGATGCATTAAAGAAGCAGATTGAGGAAGGGACACATCAAGAAATGACAGCTATCAAAGAAGAAATAGATACGATAAAAGCAGAAATGCCAAAAAACATATCCTATGTTAATATATATGTTAGCAGTGATGGAAACGATGAAAATGACGGAGCAACTGCTGAGAAAGCAGTTAAAACCTTGGATAGAGCGATACAACTATCCAGGAATTATAAATCTGCAAATGTGCATCTGGCATCTGGGCAAACATTTACAGCCAGCGAAACCGTTGAAAGCGTTGGAGCTGGCTTGATTATAATAGATAGTCATATTTATTTTTATACATTTGGCAATGGAACCAATCCGGTGATTGATTCCCCGGTTGCTATTATGAGCAGCACTGTATCATTTTTTGGTGTCAACTTTCCGAATGATATTGTAAATGTAAATTTATCCAATGTTACAATAAAGAATTGTCAGATTGCTATGTTACAGGCAGAAAGAACGATTTGTTCGTTAGAAAACAGCACACTACAAGAAGCTTCTTTTGATTTTAGCAATATTTCTATGGCTGGTTGCAATGTAACCAGTGCCACAGCGGATCATTGCAGCACGGTACATACGGACAACAGCACAACCATTTCTGGAAAGACAACCGATAACGGAGGTGTGTTATATAAAAGCGGTATTATTGAAACATAAATAAAGGGGGATACATTATGTCGGATTTAACAAAACCAATTACAAAAGATGAAGTTTATCTTGCAGCCATTTCCGGTGATTACAGCGGAGAGTTGCCTGCTCCTATGACAAGGGTACAGGAATACCTTGAAAGGATTGCTAAGAACGGAGTAGGCAGCGGCAGTGGTGGCGGATCCACAGACCTGACAGAAGTAGAAGCATCCATTTCCGCCCTGCAAACAGCAGTTGCCGCCTTACAGGAAACCGCCCATACCCATGAAAATAAGGAATTTTTAGACGGTTTGCAAGTCTACCTGAACAAGACATTCTCTACCGTGACCGCTGGGTATGAAGAAGCAGACAAAGCACTGTCTGAACGGGTAACCACGCTGGAAACCAGTCTGGGCGACATTCAGACCGCACTCGCAAGTATCGTGGAGGTGGAATAATGGCGACAATAGAAGATTATTTGCTGGAATTAGACAGACAGCGTGACCAGCTGGCTGCAAACCTCACC
>DYCW01000040.1 GCA_019417865.1 Ruminococcus sp.
ATTCAAATGCACTGCCATAAATGCTGCAATTCTTTGACAATTCGGAATTGTTATCGTCCTGGTCATTGTAATTTTGGATTTCCTCCAACTCTGCTGCCACTAATTCATCTGGATGCATGGTTTTTACTGGAATACCAATAAAATACCCATTAAATGTATCTACAATATATTTTGCAAAGTTGCAGATAATCCGGTTGTCCGGTTTCCATGCTTCTTTTGGCGGTGCAAGCTGAATCGGATGCCTGCCTTCATACATATCTTTCAGATATTGAAATCGAAAACAGTCTTTCTGATGTTGCTGTATCCAATATCCCAATTTCTCAACTGTCAATTCTGTATCGGCAGACATAATATAATAATTTTGTCGTGGAAACATTTCTGTTCACCTCCTACAAACTACTACTGATTCTGGATGGCTTGACCTGTTCTCTTAAAACCATACGGACAAAATATCGCACATCGTCCATTGCATGGTCATTTTTCTTAATTGGCTTGTCTTCGCTGCTTTTTTCATCCCAACGATACAACGAAAATTCACGAATGCAATCCTTACAATCTGGAGAAAATATCAATTTATTTTGCTGCAATGCAGCAGAAACTCGCCGAATGCCATCTACTACGTCATTTTTTGCCTTCCGTACTGTAAATCCAGCGTACCGTAGTTCTGCAATAAAACTTGCAGCAGAAGGGTCAACAATTACCGCTTCGATGTCATGCCCCTCTGCTAATTGTTGAATTTTTCGCAGATACTGCGTATTCGTCAATTGCCGTTTCTGTTCTCTGCCGCTATAGTACCATTCTGCAGCCCGATAGGCGGTGTGTCCATCATAGCACCACAAGCCAGCAGAAAACGCATTCAGGGTGCCATAATCCACAGAAATATACCACTCCCCTTGCGGATGGTCCAGCCGTCTGACGTGCTGTTCTTTGCGGAATTGCGGATAAATCAACCCCTCTGCCACACACCACAGGCCCCGAATGTAGCGGTCATAGAACACACCGTTGTACAAGGCTTCTGCATCGGCAATTTGTGTCGGTGATAAAATGGGATTGTCCTGCATGGTAAAGTGCAGATGAATGGCTTTCTTTTGTCTGGTATTACAAATCCACTCCTTGTAGAACCAGTGTTCCGAAGATTCCGGATTGCAGTTAAACCAATAACGTGCTTTCGGTTCAGACAGCGTTCTGGCGATAGCCTGGTCAACGAAAGATTGCGGCATCAGTGCCACTTCGTCAAAAAGAGCACCACTTAACGTGATGCCCTGAATCAGTGTATAGCTGCTTTCATCTTTGCCGCCGAATACATAAAAGCGGTTGACTTTTTCGCCGTCTCGAATGGTCAAAATGCTGTCACCACGGCGATAGGTCACGTCATAATAATCTGTAATATCCACCATCGAAAGCAACGGTGTGATGATATTTCGCTCGGTACTGCTGACGGTTTTCCCGCAGATGCCGAAATTTTTCCCGTCAAAGAACCGCATTGCCCAATGCACAAAGCCGATAATCATAGAAACGGTCTTGCCGGAGCGGACAGAGCCGTCACAGATGATCGCTTTCTTATCCTGGTACATCGGCATGTGTGCCCATTTCATCACCAGTTTCTGCTTCGGTGAAAGTTTCGTAATGGGTTCCATCGTTCCCTCCCAACGTATCATATAGTTTGGATGTCGGC
>DYCW01000400.1 GCA_019417865.1 Ruminococcus sp.
TAATATAACAATATGGAATACAGAAGTTTAGTGTGGTTAGGATGCAAACTTAGATGAGGCAATGGACGAACAGCGGACACAGGCGAATAGCATAGCGTTTTCGCCAGCACGGTTTGTGATCAGTAGCGGTAGAATGCCTTTTTATCGCTCTGTTTTCTTTCCTGTGTAACGTATTCTGCAATTTGCAAAAAGGAAATTTTTACCGCTTGATGAATTTTGTGAGTCTGCTTAAAAATTATGTTGCAGAATCGGAAAATATGTGCTATAATAATAAAACAACAGAAATTGCACGTCATGTGCAATGGACTGCAGTTGATTTTTTTCAGGAGAAAGGATGACTTTCTATGCAATTTCAATTCTCAGATGCTATAGTAAAACTACAGCCTTCTGCGATTCGAGAAATTTTAAAATTCACCAGTATGCCGGATGTGATTTCTTTCGCTGCTGGCAATCCGGCACCGGAAGCCTTTCCAACGGAGCTGATTGCAGAGCTTTCTGCCAAACTTCTGCGGCAAAATCCTGTGCTTGCCATGCAGTATAGTATTACGGAGGGCTATCCGCAGTTACGGGAACAGCTGAAGCAGTGGATGACGGAAAAGCATTGCTTTGTACCGGAATCCGATGATTTGATTATCACCTCTGGTGCACAGCAGGCCAATGAACTTTCCTGCAAGGTGTTGCTGAATGCTGGAGATACGTTGATTTGCGAGGCACCCAGCTTTATTGGTTCACTGAATGCATTTCGTTCCTATGGGGTTAATCTGGTCTCTGTTCCCTTAGAAGAGGACGGGATGGATCTGGCAGCACTGGAACATACGCTTCAAACAGAGCCGAACTGTAAGTTGATTTATGTGATTCCCAATTTTCAGAATCCAACAGGACAGGTCATGTCGCTGGAAAAGCGGAAAGGGCTGTATGCACTGGCATGTCGGTACAATGTGGCAATTTTGGAAGACGATCCTTACGGTGAACTGCGGATTTCCGGGGAATCCGTTCCAAGCATTAAGAGTATGGACACAGAGGGCAGGGTTTTGTACTCCGGTACATTTTCTAAAATTTTGGCACCTGGTTTCCGTGTCGGTTATCTCAGTGCACCAAAGGAACTGGTACAGAAGGTAGTTGTCTGCAAGCAGGTTGCAGATGTACATACGAATATCTGGGCACAGGTGATGTGTTCGGAATTTTTGAAGCATGTGGATATGTCGGAGCATCTGGAAGGGTTGCGGAAAGTCTACCGGCATAAATGTACTCTGATGACAGATACCATGGAAGCTTGCTTCTCCAGGCAGGTGGCATGGAAAAAACCGGAGGGCGGTTTGTTTATCTGGTGTACATTGCCGTCTGACTGCGATATGCCGACATTCTGTAAAAAGGCTGTGGAAGAATATAAGATTGCAGTAGTACCGGGAAATGCATTCCTGGTCAATGAGCAGGAATCGACTACTTCTTTCCGTCTGAACTTTTCCACGCCAACAGACGAACAAATTGTCACCGGAATTACGATTCTTGGTCGAATGACAAAGAAAATGTTCGCATAAAAAATTAAAATTTTGACGTTTATTATGACGCATTTCAGAAAGGAATTTTGAACAATGGCAACAGCAAATCATTCACCACTGGACCGCTATATGGTCACAGAAAAATATATTGTAACAAGAGGTACGGCACTACATTTTCCGCCGAAGATTTTTGGAAAATTGGTACAGAATAAGGATACCATCTATGGCGTAGTAATTGATATGCCGATGAGTCCAACGCTGCTTTGTACGCTGGTAATGTATATCAATGGTGCAGCAAACCTGTATTTCAACAATGGTTCAGAGTATATCGGTGCAGCACAACGGTATCAGACGGTTGCACAGCCGGCACGGATTGCGGTTG
This sequence comes from Ruminococcus sp., assembly GCA_019417865.1. Taxonomy (GTDB): domain Bacteria; phylum Bacillota; class Clostridia; order Oscillospirales; family Ruminococcaceae; genus Ruminococcus_C. Next base: position 1,882 of record DYCW01000400.1, read on the forward strand.
CAAATGCACCGAGAATTATGGAAGAAGCCACAAAGACGAAGGCAACCGATCTGCCGAATGCACAGCATCATTTTATTTACCTGATTACCAAAAACGGTATTTATAAGAAGGATTTGCGGCTTGCAGAGCTGTCGAAGGAATCCAAAGAAATGCAGACTTTCTTTTATCTGTATCAGCAGGTAATGGGTGCACTGCGGAATGCACAGGTGAAGGATCGTTCCCAGTCTGACAGATAAGCTGGAACTGCAATTTCAGGGAAAGGGAGAAAAGAAAAATGGAAAGTGTACAAAAGAAATTGATTTTCAGCGGCATTCAGCCGACTGGTACCTTTACACTGGGCAACTACATTGGTGCCATTCGCAACTGGGGACCATTGCAGGACGAATACCGCTGTGTCTACAGCGTGGTAGATATGCATGCGATCACAGTTCGGCAGGATCCGGCAAAGCTGCGGCAAAATACGTTACAGGCATATGCTCTGTTGCTGGCGTGCGGGATTGATTTGGAAAAATCCATTCTGTTCATTCAGAGCCATGTGAAAACCCATGCAGAACTGAGCTGGGTACTGGGCTGTAATACGCAGTTCGGGGAACTGTCTCGTATGACACAGTTCAAGGATAAGAGTGCAAAACATGCAGATGATGTCAATTCCGGTCTGTTTACCTATCCGGTTTTGATGGCAGCTGATATTCTTGCCTATAATGCGGATTTGGTGCCGGTTGGTGTAGATCAGAAGCAGCATCTGGAACTGGCACGCAACATCGCACAGCGGTTTAATCAGCGGTATGGCGAGTTCTTCACGCTGCCGGAGCCTTATATTCCGCCGGTTGGTGCAAAAGTCATGTCCTTACAGGATCCGACCAAGAAAATGTCAAAGTCAGATGAAAATCCGAATGCCTGCATCTTGATTCTGGACGACAGAGACACCATTATCCGGAAGTTTAAGCGTGCTGTGACAGACAGTGATACCGTAGTACGGTATGCAGACGGTAAGGACGGGATCAACAACTTGATGACCATTTATTCCAGCCTGACCGGCAAGGACTATGCAGCGATTGAACGGGAATTTGACGGCAAGGGCTACGGAGATTTCAAGTTGGCAGTTGGGGAAACCGTGGCAGATCACTTGCAGCCGATTCAGGATACATTCAAAAAACTGTTTGCAGATAAGGCGTATCTGAAGGCGTGTTATACAGACGGTGCAGCAAAGGCACTGGCGTATTCTCAGCGAATTGTCAACAAGGTTTATCATAAGGTTGGCTTTGTAGACGCACGATAGGAAAAAAGCGTAACAAAATATGCAATGGCAGCAAGGAAAACAACTGCGTTCCTGTCTGCTGGTGGCGGGACTGTTTGCCGGGATTGCATTTACTGGATGCCATCAGAATTAGAAAAGCAAAGCTGTTTCTGACATCCAGATGTCTTTTGTAACAGAAACAGAAGTTGCAACAGAACTGGTAAGAGAGGAGAAAAGTATGAGCAACTGTGTTCAGATACTTTCTGACGAAAATGGGATTCAGGTTTGTTTTGATATTCAGCAGGAAAAGGTCATGGCAATCGGTGAAGAGATGAATGCCATCCAGGAAGAAGCCTATATGAACGGTGAAAACTGGGACATTTTTTTGCAGTATTACCTTGCAGAATATGCACCGGAAGTATTGGTGGGCATGGAAACCGATCCGGAAGCCGGTATGTATGCGGCTTATTATGATTCCACACCGGAAAGTGAAACCAAGGCAAAGAAACTGGCAGCCGTTATCACTTCTTTGCTAGAACATCCGGAGGAAATTTACCGCATCTTACAGGAGGCTGGAGACGAAATCGAGTGGGATTGATGCCTGCGACAATCGGATAATAATACACACAAACAGGACAGTACGGCAGACGTTCTGTCCTGTTCTGTTCAGGCGATCGAAACGGAGGAATAGAAAATGGTAACATATCCGCAGAAAGAAAAATATGATATCAACGATCTGATTGAGGTGATTCGGCTCTTACGGCAGCCGGATGGCTGTCCGTGGGACAAGGAGCAGACACATGAATCAGTTCGTATGAACTTTATTGAGGAAGTTTACGAAGTGATTGAGGCAATTGATCAGAAGAACACTGCCTTAATGCGGGAAGAACTTGGCGATGTGTTGATGCAGGTGGTATTCCATGCACAGATGGAACGGGAGCAGGGGCACTTTACCTTTGAAGATGTCTGCGACGAGGTCTGCCGCAAGCTGATTATTCGGCATCCGCATGTGTTCAGCAATGTGCAGGTTTCTGACACGGGAGAGGTTTTGAACAATTGGGAACAGATTAAACAGCAGACAAAAGGGCAGACAACATATACAGAAACATTGGAGAGTGTTGCTGTTTCCCTGCCAGCATTGATGCGGGCACAGAAAGTGGGAAAACGGGCAGCAAAGTCGGGTTTTGACTTTACGGGTGTAGAGGAGAGCTTTGCAAAGCTGCAATCGGAAGTGGCGGAATTGCAGGCTGTCATTTCCACTGATGACAAGGAAGCGGCAGCAGAAGAACTGGGTGATCTGCTGTTCAGCTGTACCAATGTGGCAAGAGCCCTCGGTGTGGATGCGGAAGAAGTTCTGACCGCAGCAACTGAAAAATTTATTCGCCGGTTTGCAAAGGTGGAGCAGGCGGCTCAGACAGCACAGAAAGATATGAAAGACTGCTCATTGGAGGAACTGGAATCCTACTGGCAGCAGGCAAAGGAGGCATAAACATGCGATTGGATAAATATTTGAAAGTATCTCGTCTGATTAAGCGGCGTATCGTTGCCAATGAAGCATGCGATGCAGAAAAGGTATTAGTCAATGGAAAAGTTGCCCGTGCCTCTTATGATGTGAAAGCAGGGGACATCATTGAAATCAACATGGGACAGAAGGCACTGAAAGTGAAAGTAGAACAGGTTCTGGAACATGCATTGAAAGAAGATGCGGTTTCCATGTATACGGTTGTCGAATAGAAGCAGGGTATTTTTTAGCAGGAGCGTGCAGGATATGCCGTTCCTGCTTTTTTATTTTTTGTCATGCATGTTTTTAAAAAAATTTCTCCGTGATGTGACAATTCGGCTGGTTATCTGTAGTTATAAGAGAGGAATCCATGTTACATAAGAAAAAAGAGGAGGCAATATCAAAAAACGGGGAATCAGAAAGGGAAGGTTTTTATCATGAAAAAAATTTTTACAGCGTGGTTAGCAGCTTGCTGCATGATGAGTTTCTGTGCTTGTCAAAGTGCGGATACGAGGCAAGTATCGGAAGGGGCTTCTTTGACAGAAGAACAGATACAAGCAGAAGCAACCACAGGGAAACTACAAAATAAGATGTCGGAACAGGAGCGAAACCGTGTTTCTGTTGGTAAGCTTAGCCTATTCAGAGAAACGGAAGCTGGCACCACAAATGATAAACCAGTCGTAGAAATTGAGTGGATGGATTATGATGCCCTGTATACGCTTTTCACAGAACAAAAGGAAACAGAAGTTCTCTCAGAAGAAGCATATCAAGAAATTCTCCAGTCTCTTCAACTATGAATATATTCCAGATATGTTTCGGGAATTCTTTCTAAAATTTTATGGAAAATCGTAAAATTTAAAAAGCTTTTTGTAAGCATGGATGAAAAAGCGTCCGCTCCTGTCATTGGGAGTGGACGCTTTTTAGATGGATTCTGGTTACTTATTGATGACCTCTGCATTATAATGTGTTTTTGCTTCTGTGATTTCCCCACCGAGATATTTGAACTTGACAAACTGTTCACCACGGAAGGTCAGAGAACCTTGCTGATTGAAGGGGACTTCTTTGTAGACCACCTTTGTGGTGACGATATGTAAAATTTCCCCTTTTCTGGTCTTGAAAATCAATTCATAATATTCATTGTACAGCTTGGAAGTGCCGTTCGGGTCAATGGTACGCCGCCGTTCATCTACTTTTTGTACCAGCATCACCATTTCTGTTCGGGTCGGACCCTTTGTCTTTGCAGGTTTCCGCATGTTCTTTTCACCGGTGATATAGTATTCCCGATTGAATTCCATCGGATACTTTGCGGTGCCAATGGTATCATCCGCAAAAAAAGTGCTCATTTTTTTCCGGAAGCGGCTCTTTTTGGACCCCAGCAGCATAACCAGCACCAGCACGACTGCTGCAGCAATAACCACAATCAAAATATTATTCAAGGCCTCTTCGTAGTGGATATTTTCAATCATATGATTGCTCCTTTCTCTTTTTGTTTCTGTATAAACCGCCAGCTGTCTGTACACATTTGCTGTAAACTGCGTTTGGCAGTCCAGCCCAGCACGTTTTTTGCCTTTGTGACATCTGCATAGGACACGGCAACATCACCGGCACGCCTTGGGCAAATCTGGATGGGGATTTCCTTGCCGCTGACTGCTGCATAAGTCTTTGCCAGCTCCAATACACTGCTGCCGTTTCCTGTGCCAAGATTAAAGACGGAAAAACCGTTGTGCTGTAAGCTATACTGCAGGGCAGAGACATGCCCCTCTGCCAGATCCATGACATGGACATAATCCCGTATTCCAGTGCCATCCGGTGTATCGTAATCGTTTCCGTATACTCGAAAGAACGGCAGCTGACCGCTTGCTACCAATGCCAGATAGGGGGCAATATTACTGGGAATGCCGTGTGGAGACTCGCCAAGCAGACCGCTTTCATGTGCACCAATGGGATTGAAGTAACGCAGTGCAGTCACATGCCAGTCGGCATCTGCATGACAAAGCGATTGCAGGAGTTGTTCGCTGATGATTTTTGTTTCTCCATAGGGATTGCTGGCAGAGAGCGGCATCAGCGTTTCTGCATAGGGAGCAGCATGCTGCGTTCCGTATACCGTCGCAGAGGAGGAAAAAATCAGTGTCCGGCAATCTGTCTCTTGCATGACTTGTAGCAGCTGCATCATGCCGCCGATGTTGTTTTGATAGTACCGCAGTGGCTGTTGTACCGATTCCCCGACAGCTTTTAGTCCGGCAAAGTGTAACACTGCGGAGATATGGTGTGTTTGAAAGAGCATTCGCAGACCGTCAGCATCCCGAATGTCCATCTGATAGAACGGAATGGAGCTGCCTGTAATTTCCTGTACGTGCAGGATACTTTCCTGTTTGGCATTGCAAAGGTTATCCAGAATCACAACTGAATAGCCAGTTTGTAAGAGTGCGATACAGGTATGTGTTCCGATGAACCCAGCACCGCCTGTTACAAGAATTTCACCCATTTCCCTGTTATGTCCTTTCTCTTGTTCTTTGACACAGGGGATACCATGTCAGCAATTCACTATTATAGTATAGCGGATTTTTTCTTTTTTTTCAAGTCCTATTTGAAAAGAACGCATATTTTTTTCAAAAACAGTGCGTTTTTTTGATGACAGTCGGTGCAGATTGGAAAAATGACATCCGGTTTGTAGAATTGTTTCAGCGATTTGACATTTCAGGCATCTTGTGTTATACTTTTTTAAAACGAGACAGGAGGGATGACCATTGCCATCAGAAGAAGAAAAAAAGATTCATAAGTTGGAGGAACGGATTGTACAGCTGGAGCAGGCGTTGCAGGAAAAGGAAGCAGCAAACACAATGCAAAGCAATCAGCCACAAGTGCAGCCGGTGTCACCGCCGCATACAGCCATTCCAGACAAACCGTCGCAGACTTCGCCGTTCCAGAATGTACCACCACCCTATGTGCCGCCTACTGCATCGCAACAACCAACGATTCCAAATAGGTCGCCGCAGACGTCATCCTTTCAGACTGTACCGCCGCCGTATGTGCCACCCGAATCACCGCAGTATACAGCGGTTCCAAATAGACCACCACAGCAGTCCATGCCGCAGCAACCGGAACAGGCAATGGACATAGAGCAGAAGTTCGGACGCATGGGAATGGGAATTTTGGCATCTGTTTTTGTATTTGCTGCCATTCTCATCGGGTATGCATTTCTGCCGGGGTGGATACAGGCAGTGGGTTTGTACATCATAGGCATTGCCATTTCTGCCATTGGATTGTATGGCATTGCGAAAAAAAACTATCGCTATTTCTTTTTGAGCGTTGCCGGATGTGGTGCCGGTATCCTGTATCTCTCTATTTTTCTGAGTTACTGGTATTTCTCTGTCATTGGAAAATGGGCAATGTACGGGATGCTGCTGCTTTGGGCAGTGTTAGTGCTGTGGATTTCCAGAAAGGGTGTCCCTTTGTTCCGGCTGATTGGACAGTGCGGGATTTTTCTGTCTCTTCTGTTTGCCTTTCGAGATATGAATCTGCTGCAAACCAGTTTGATTTTTCTCTTTTTTGTATTTGTCTCTGCTCTTTATCAATTTGCAGATCGAAGAACCGGTATTGCCCCAAACCTCTCTACTTTGCTTTGTAATGCCTTTGCATTGCCGGTTCTGACCCTTCTGCTCAATCTCACCCTCCGAAGAGAACGGGACACCGGTGCGATTTGGCTGTTTGCCCTGGTGGGCTTTGCCCTGCTGTTTTTCACGCTGGCACAGCTGCTTTGGTATCGATTCCGGATGCGGGAGGCAGAGCAAAGCGGGATCGGATTCTTTTTTGTACAGCTGTATCTGCTGTTTCTGGTGTTGATACAGGGAAAAACGCTCTTTTTCTTCTGGGAGAACGGACAGAATCTGATTGCTGCCGCAGCGGTACTGGGTTCTTTCCTGTTGTATGATCGGGAACAAGAACAATCTGTTTTGCGAAATCTCATTGCCAGCTTTGCTGGTTGTATTGCCTTTCTACTGCTGCTGTCAGTACCAGCGGCAATGGCAATTCCAGGTTGGCTAGTGTTGACCGCTGTGTTGATCGCAGTTGCAATGGTTCGCAAGCATGCAGCATTTGGTTATTTAGGATATATTTTATTCTTGCTTGGGATTAGCATGATGTTGTCAAAGGTGGAATTTTTGGATGATATCACTCTGCAATATGGTGCATGGGTTGTGATTGATGTTTTGGTCACACTTTATTTCCGGTATTGTAAACCACATCGGGGGATGGAAATTGTTTCTGCCTGTGTGACGGGACTGCTGATGCTGGATGGCTTATTCTTGTTGATTTTGACTTCCATTGCGAATGCCGTAAAATCTCTATGGGATGCTTTTTTCAGTCTGTTTGATATGTCACATGGAGTAGATGCGATTCTGTGGGAAACCATTTTACTTGTTTGTTTTGTCGTTGTAGTGTTTGCCTTAAATGTACCTTATTTGATGCAGCACTACCGGAATCGCAATGGGGTTGGTGTTTATTTAGGCATTCGTACCACGCTGTTGGGAAGTGTTGTGATTGGTGTGTTTTCCAGCAGTGCCGCATTGAGCAGTGGACTCATGACTCTAATTTCTTTTGCCACCTTGTTGGCAGGGTTCTTCTTCCGACAGAAGGGGCTGCGGATTTACAGTTTGGTCTTGATGCTGGTGTTCCTATGCAAGCTATTGCTATTGGATCTTTCTTATGATACCCCATTGCTGTGGGCAGGTGCCTTTCTGCTCTGCGGTCTGCTGTGCTTTGGGATCAGTTTTGCCTATAATCGAATTGGGCAGACATATGGGAAGGAAACACCACCAATGTCACCGGAACCGTCAGCATTTCCACCAACAGATTCCAATCATACTTAAGCATTTGCAACAATAAAAACCGCTGTCATTCCCACGCATGAACGGCAGCGGTTTTTTAAAATCCCGTTTTCCTTGTTTTTCTATTTTCTCTTCTGTCTATTTTTTAGGAAATATAATCCGGCATTGGCTCCAAACCATCCAGCAGTGTACTTTCTTCCACGGTGGGAACCGGTTCTGCTGCCTCATCAAAGGCAATTTCTGTGAAATATCGGCTGGTTTCTATGCCCTCTCCACATGCTTCGGTTTTTAAAGAAATGCCATATTCCTTATCAATGAGATAACGGATTGCTGCTTTGCTGTTATGTTGATATTCCACAAGAACATAGCAGTCTCGTCCTATGTAACTTGCAGACCCAAATAGTACAATATCCGCTGGTTCGTTTTCTAGGACAGCATCTGAAAATTGCTTTGCCATGTAGAAAACACCGTTGCCAAAATCACCATTGCTATCCATAAAAATGTTAATTGCAAAGTCTTCCAGCGACCAGTCACTGGTATCTGTTTCTGATTTTCGATAATACTTGAGAGTTGGATAAATGGTATACCAGTTGTCTTTTGTCCAAACTTCTTGATGGGATATTTGTTCATAGGGCAGATGCCAAATCGCATCATTCTCAGGTGCAGCTGTTGGAATTTCCAGAGGCATTTCGTTGTTTACGGCATATACAATGTTCTTTGTTCCATTTGTAAGATCCATTTGAAATGAGAGGGTTGCATTCACATCATTTGTTTCATCCTGAACAACGGTTGTGGTTATTTCATCTTGTATTTGCTGCATATATGCCGTTTTCTTTTTTTGCATCACACCGGAAACCTTCTGAAATTGTAAATGGGCTTCTCGTAGCTTTGGCAGTAAATCCTGTACGGTGGTATCCAGTATGGTTGTAGTCGGGGCGTTTTCCGATGGTTCTGCTATGGCTGTTTGGTCAATTGTCTCCACTTTGGGTTCCATGCTGCTTTCTGTCTGACAAGCTGCTTGTAGATCGCTTAACAGTACTGCCAGTGTATCTGGTGTAGTCATAAAGTACGCTGGATTGTCTGAGATATCGGTTTTGAAGATGCCGGTATCCATGTCAAAGTACAGTGCACCGGAAAAACCAAGCCATTCGGAAGTCAGGTCAATGGCATAATCCCATACAAATTCGTCTGAAATTTGCAGATCCTGTTCGCCTGCTTCCAAGGAAAGACCAGTGTATAGGTTCATACTGTTTGGATTATTTTGTAGAAATGTAAAGAGTGGCTGTAGAGCAGAAACCGGAAGACCTTCTCCATCATATACGATTGCGGTTTCTGTATCTTGCAGAAATACGAAGCTGACAGGAGAAACGGTACTTTCCAGAATGGGCAGTTCTCGGAGGGTTGTAATATTCTCCAGAGAACGGGTGAAAAAGTAATAGGTTTCATCCAGTTTGACAGCAACGGCATATTGTTCTTCACAGCCTGCAATTTGGACATCGTATACGGGAACAAGTCCCGTCTCTTGAGAGATTGTGGTATTTTCGTTCAAAGTGGCACCGCCGCTTAGCGTGCCTTCCCCTAGGATACCGCCGAGTTGTGTGGTTTCATCTAACACCGAAGCTCTTCTCCAGGATATTCCATTGTAGAGAAGGGAATGATATTTTTCTGCATCGGATTGGCTGTCCCAGATTGCAGCGACATCAGTTTCTTGGGATTGTATGGTGGTTTGCTGCATACTCCATGTGTTCTGAGAGGATTCCGAAGATGGTACAAATGGGTTTGTTTTTTGTAGATGATAGCCGATGCTGGTTCCAATGCCTAATAATAAAACAGCGGCAGTTGCACCGGTTGCGATGCTTCGCCAGGAAGGGCGGGGCGGTTTGGAAGAAGCTTTGGTAAACCGGACAATCTGTGCTTGTCGGGCAGATCGCAGAGAGGGGGGAATCGCATCCTCTTCTGCACGAATCCTTTGTTGTAACCGTTGTACCACTGCTTCCGGTGGCTGCATCTGTTCAAACATGCGTTTGCATTGCTTTTGGTTCATAAACAGGTTCCTCCTCTTCTTGCAGTTGGTTTCGCAGCTGTTCTCTGCCCCGTAACAGCTGCATACGGATGGTGCCGGCACGTTTTCCAAGTAATTTTGCAATTTCTTCTGTTCGATATCCCGCAAAATAATGCAGATACAGAACATTTCGGTACATTGGTTTCAGGCTGCAAAGTGCGGAAAACAGACGGTTGTCCTCCGGCAGGGAGAACAGGATGGGCAGCGGCGTGGTATCGGTCAGCGGAACGGTACGCTTCCGGTAAGTGCTGCCAGTGATTTTTTTGCAGTGATTGCAGGCGGTGCGAATGAGCCAAGCTTTTCGGTGTTCCTCTTCCTGAAATGTTTTGTTTGCCTGAAAGTAGGCAAGAAATGTCTCCTGAAAAACATCCTCTGCGTCGGCACGGTTTCCGCCGGTTCCTGTAAGGGCGATCCCATAAATCAGCTGCTGATATTCCCGTATCACTTGCTGAATATTCATGGGTTCCGGTGGAGTGGGTGTTTGCGAGATATGCGACATGTTTTTTCCCCCTTTCACACATAACTACAAGTTACACGGCAAAATGTCACAGCCTTGAAAAAAATTTTTTAGAAAAAAACCGGAGGGGGTTTTTGCCCTTCCGGTTTTTGATGCGGTCGTCAGTTGGAATTTTTATCGCTCAAACGGTTTGTTAAACGAACCGATTTCGATTAAATTTCCTTCAGGATCGGCTATATAACAGGTTCGTTGTCCCCAAGGCTCTGTTTCAGGCTCTAAAACAGAAACGGCACCTTTGCTGACAGCGTTTGCATATTCCATATCCACCTCTTCAAAGGTATCTACATACAGAGCAATCTCAGCATGTC
>DYCW01000401.1 GCA_019417865.1 Ruminococcus sp.
ATCTTACAATATGTACCAAGCAAGAAATAATTGTGGTCATTTAAATAGTGTGCCTCAGAGCAATTGAAATTGTGTAAGAGAACATCTTCGAGAGAAGTATATTGTGTAACTCCACTAAGAGTAAACGAAATTTTACTATCTGCTGTCAAAATTTTCGCTTCTAAAGGAAGGAACCAGTACGTGGAAAAGTATTCTTTAATTTGTGGATGTATTTTAAATCCAAGTTTATTTTCAATATTATCAAAAGGCACTGGCTTATCCTGTAGTTTCGGCTTCCACTGTGCATATCCCTCGCTGTTTTTTGTTTCTAATAGAAACAATCCCGTAGGACGACGCTTCTCATTGCATGGAGCCTGCGGCGGAACTCCCCATTCATTCAAATAATTCTGTGTCATCTCTTCAAAAAATGTGTCAAAAGCTTCTTTCATACTCATAACAAGTTACCTCCAAAGTACATTTTATATGTACAATTTTCAATAGCACAGTAGTTCCCCTAATTGAATTATCTTATTATACCATTTATGATGGAAATTGATCTGGTCCGAACAGAATGCCGTAATAATCACAGTTTACTACTTGGGAGGAAAAGTTTATCTTATTTTGCACAAAATTATCAATACGATCACGATAAGCTTGATCTACATTGCAACCTTCGTTTGGCGTAAATTCACCATTTCGAGCATTATATTTTCCTTTATCCGTCATCCAGCTGTAATTGTTCCAGAGAATAATTGGTTCTGCATCAGAAAATACATCCCGCCCTACCAATAATCGAGAATCAAATTCTAATCCAAATAGATTCAATAAAGTAGGAACAATATCTAAACTATAAGTCGGATCAGAAATTTCACAGGAATAGGATTCATACTCATTTTCCAAACAACCAGACCAAAGAATCCAAGAGTTGTGATCTTGCTCCCATGGAGCGGAATATTTATAGCCATAGAGATCTGTAACAAAATCTTCTGTATTGCCAAATGTATCACTGATTTCTAATCCATAAGGGTAATGGTCTGCTGTCATGCAAATAACCGTATCATTTGCAATTCCTGCTTCTTCCAGTTTATCGATAATTGTTGTGAGTGCCTTTTCCAACTCTAACTGATAACACAGATAGTAATTTGTCGTATCTTTATACTTATCTCCATATACCTCTAACACTTTGGGCAAATTATCTGTTACTTTTTGATTACCACTTGCATAGATACAATGTCCGCTTACTGTCATGTAATACATACTAAATGGCTGCTTGTCCATATAAGTATCCATCGTTTTATCAAACATAACAGAGTCATCTGCATAACTTCCAGCAATCTCCTCTAACCCATTTCCTGTTGCAAGATATTGATCATATCCCAAATGAGTGTGGGTCAAGTCACGGTCATAAAAATCATAAGAACCATTATGATAGGCACAACTCGTATAACCCAATTGCTGAAGTTGGTTACCAAGTGTAAAATAATTATTGTTATTCCGAATATCTAAAATAGACTGAATGCCATTCATAGGCACCAAACCCGTTACAAAAGAATATTCTCCTGTAGAAGTAGAACCCCCCCACGTTGGCTGATAGTAATTGGAAAAATAAATCCCATTTTGCGACATGCGATATAATGTTGGCGTTAAATCCTTGTTAATGACAACATCTGAAAATGCTTCTGCACAAATTAAAATCAAATTTTTCCCCTCAAATAAACCCGTATATTGATTCTTATTTGAAGGTGTCAGGGATTGTACATATTGATTCAATGCAGTGACCGTTTCGCTGGCATTTTCTTGAGAAATCTTGTCAAAATCAATTTCCATTACATTGTCTCCCAGTTCCACTGGTTCTGTTGTTGTTTCCCCACTTTCCTCTTTCATCCAGTAACAGAAGGGATCCTGTACATCATTGATTGTTGTTGCAACGACTGATTCTGTTGTTGCCTCTGTGGAGGCAACAGGTGCAGCAGTTTCCAAAACAAAACCTGTTGCCTGAGGGTTTCCAAAAATAGAATATTGTGTACTCAATCGAAAGCTTGTCAGCAATCCAAATGTTTCTGTTGCGGAGTCAAAGTGAAACTGTGCTTTATATTTTCCCTGATTGCTGCCAGAAGTTGCAGCTGCAATACCAGTGATGTACAAAACAGCTGCACATGCAACGGTCGCAAAACATGGAGCAATTTTCCACTTTTTTTGCGGAACCAACAAAATCTTTCTGCCAAAAATAGTATAGCCTACAGCTGGAATAAAAAACAATAGAATTTTAGGAATTCCATTGAAAATAGAACTCATTAGGCTGTCACTGTAACCATTGACAACACCATCTGTGCCAGCCAGAATGGACCCCAGCTCCATATAAACTTGAAAGCTGTTTTTTACCATGCATTCTACTGTAAAAAGTAGACCGCCCAGGTAAAGAATTACCATATTGCAGATTTTATTTACCTTTGGCGGAAGCATTGCCGTTATTCCAGAAAACAGTAATCCAATTGCAATACTAAATAAAAATGGATAAAGAAAATTAGAAAGCGGATTGGTTGAGCCAAAAAGACGAAGTACAAGCTCGAAATAGAGAAACACAAGCGGTAAAAATAAAACCGGCAGTATGTGACATATTTTCTTCCCAATAGAATGGGACTGTTCTTCTGGTTTTGGCATCTCTGACGCTTCGGTTTCGCAATCATTTAAATGCTGTTTTTTCATTGACTGCTGTCTTTTTGTCCGAAAATCCATTTTCTCAAAATCTGACGGTCTTTTAGGTGATTCACCAGTATGCTTTTTGTGAATGGAAAATACCATTGTTTTTGAAAAATCATCGGAAAAATTTTTCTTTTGTGTAGTATCACTACGGTTCATAAAAAGTGACTCCTTTCCCATTTCATTCAAAAAATCCAAACTCAAGTATAAAGATTATAGCATTTAGAAATGTGTACCAATCGGTTTATTTGTAAAAAAAACGTAAACTGAAAAATAAATTCAATATGTATTTATTTAGAAATGATTTGTCGAATATGCTGCACATATAGCTGCTGGACAGATGGATACTCGCCAAGTCCATGAAAATATACAGTTACTTCATATCCTTCTTGTTCTAAAATTTGTTTCCAAGAATTTTGATTTTCCCCAACCATATCGTTTTGCACATGATCACCTGCTACCAGCATCAAAGGCAACAGAATGATTTTCTGATAAGATGCTTTTTTCAATTGTTCCAAAACAGTTTCTAATGTTGGATATCCTTCCAAAGTCGCTACAAATGCATTTTTATAACCACCCTGTTTTAACCAGTAATCAAATGCGAGATATGCCATATTGGCTGTATGTGAGGTTCCATGTCCCATCCAGAGGTAAGCAGTTTCTGTAGAAACTTGCATGGTATCTTCTAATGCTGATAACAAAGCGGGAAAATCAGACGTTTGATAGAGCAACGGTGTTCCAATTTTACAGATAGAAAAAACAGTTTGAAACGGTTTCACAGCAGCACAAAATTTATCATACTCTTTGACTCCGGTAATACAAGTTGGCTGACAGTATACTGTTCGATAACCATTTTTACGTAATTCATTCAACAATTCTGATACTGTATATATAGTGTATCCATTTTTTCTCATTTTTTGAATAATAATATTGCTGGTAAAGGCTCGATAGACATCATATTCAGGAAATGCCTCTTGAATGGCATGTTCCACTGCACCAATGGTCTTTTCTCTGGTATTTTCATAACTGGTTCCAAAGCTAACAACTAAAATCGCTGCTTTTTCCTGATACAAAGAAGTACCCATCTTTTTTAAATAAGCTGTTTCTCCATATTTTTGATAACAATCCAATGCCTCTGGGGTAGATAAACGTAACAATGCCTGTTTTCGTTTGCATTCCTCTGGAATCTCTGTTTTCCATTGCTGCCGTAGCTGTGTTTGAACGGTACAGAGTGCTGTATAAGATTCTAAAATTGGTTTTATTTCTTGACAAATGGCAGATGCCAGAGCAGGTGTATTGCCATTGGTACTAACCGCTGCTGTAAGCATTCCAACTGAAACATGAGCGGGAACAAGAAAATCGGTTTGTGTACCTTTTGTAACAGAAGAAGCCAGCATTCCCTGTGCCTGTGCATCTGCTACAATTCTTTTATTTAAGTTTTCATCATTGGTTGCGGCAAAAACCAAACGTCCGCCGTATAGCAATTCCGGTCGATATACAGTTTTCAGATACCGAAGAGGTTGTTCTTTCAGTGCAGACGGCATTGTTTCCGGTGCAATTACTGTGATAGTTGCTTTCTCTGATAACAAAGTAAAAATTCTTCTTTGTGCTATTTTACCCGCTCCCACTACAATACAGGGAAGATGCTGTAAATTCAGAAAAATAGGATACATAAAAATACTCCTTTGCTATAACGTTCATTGACAAAAAATGTCGCTGGTGAAAATCTGCACCAGCGACAATAAAATGCAGTTAAGGTGATCTTTCTATAAGACATTTCATCTTACTGCACATCTTGCAAAATACAAGCAGCGATTCCTTCCGCAGTCGCTTCCTGTGCGGTTGCAGCAATGGGAATCCCCAAATCCATTGCTGTCTTCGTGGTAACAGCACCAATCGAAACAGCTTTTGTACGGCATGGCAAATCATTCTCCCACATCTGCATGAAAGCTTGTACCGCAGAGGAACTGGAGAAGACAAGATAATCTGCATCTGGCAAATATGCTTGTAATAATTCCTTCTTTTGCAGAAGCGGTTTTGTCTCATACAACGATATGCTGTCTACGTTTTTTCCAGCTTCTTGCAGCATATCCGGTAAAACGGAAGAGCCATTTTTAGAACGAATTAACAAAACACGGTCATGTGGCTCTAATTGCGGAATCAATGCTTCTGCCAAATAACGACTTTCAAAATGCTCGGGTACACAGTCTACAAAAATTCCTTTTGCTGCTAATTCACACGCTGTTCCATTTCCAATTGCAGCAAATCGCAAATGCATCAACATTCGCAAATCAATATCGTATTGCTGTAAGTTGTCAAAAAATATATGCACGCTATTGGCACTGGAAAATACAATCCATGTATATGTACTCCAATCCACAGACTGGAAGGCATTATCTATTGTTGGAACGGTATCGATCAAACTGATCTCCATTGTCTCTGCACCATATTGCTGAAAATGTTCTGCTAAATGACGGCTGTGCGGTGGAGTTCCAGTCAGAAGAATTTTTTTTCCAAACAATGCCCCCTGTTCAAACCACTGTAACTTACTGCGAAGCGATACGACTTCTCCGACAACAATCGTAGCAGGAGTCTGCAATGACTGTTGTGCAACCACTTCTGCAATATTGGAAAGCGTTCCAGTTATTGTATTTTGTCGTGCGGTTGTTCCCTGCTGTATCACAGCAACTGGTGTGTCAGTTGCTTTTCCATTTTTTATTAGTGCAGCAGCAATATGCGGTAAGTTTGTCAAACCCATGAGAAAAACCAATGTTCCATCCAGTTTTGCCAATACTGCATAGTCTGGCTCATTTTTTGGATCTGACTGTGTATGTCCTGTAATAACATGAAATGAGGAGGCATAATCCCGATGCGTTACCGGAATACCAGCATATGCCGGAACACTATAACAAGCAGAAACACCTGGAATAATTTCAAACGAAATTCCTGCTTCCGCCAACGCCTGTGCTTCTTCTCCGCCACGCCCAAATACAAATGGGTCGCCACCTTTTAGTCGCACCACCTGTTTCCCCTGCTTTGCATAATCAATCAGCATTTGGTTAATCATTTCTTGTGGCTTGCTGTGATGACCAGCTCGTTTTCCAACAAAACAAAGCATACAGTCTGGACGAACCGTATTGAGGAGAGAGGCTGATGTCAGTGCATCATAAATAATGATATCTGCTATCTGCAAACATTGCTGTCCCCTTTTTGTCAGCAATGCCGGATCACCAGAACCTGCACCTACTAAATATACATTTCCCTTTTTCATATCCATTTCCTCCACTTTATTGATTCTTTTGTCTACAACTTTAATGCCACTGCTGTTGTCCGACAAGGCTGTCGCAGTATCTAAGTGTATTTATTATATCATTTATATACTACATTTTAACAGAAATAGCTTGAAAAAATGATTCTGCATCAGATAAAGTTTTCAAAATATCCGCCTCTGTATGTGCAGCAGATAGGAAAATAGCTTCAAATTGACTGGGGGCGAAATAATTTCCACGTTCTAGCATGAAATGAAAGTACTGCTGGAACAAATCTGTATTTGCAGTTTTGGCAGTCTCGTAATTGGTCACTTGCTCTAAAGTAAAATAAAGACAGGAAAGAGAAGCAACACCAGTAACAGTACACGGCAGATGATAATATTTAATGAAACGCTGCAATCCACTTCGTAACTGCTCCGAACGAACTTCTATTTGTTTGTAAACCTCTGGATGCTGCCGTAAGTATTGCAGCTGCACCAAACCAGCACGCATGGCAACCGGATTGCCGCTGAGTGTACCTGCCTGATAAACTGAGCCAAGCGGTGACACCAGCTGCATAATATCTTTTCTTCCGCCGTAAGCTCCCACTGGCATACCTGCACCAATAATTTTCCCATAAGTAACCAAATCTGGCGTGACACCGTAATAGCCAATGGCTCCATCTATTTGCAAACGGAAACCGGTGATGACTTCATCAAAAATCAACAATGCTCCATATTGGTCACAGAGCTTTCGCAGCTGCTGTAAAAATCCCTCTTTGGGTGGAATAACCCCCATATTCGCTGCCACTGGTTCTACGATCACACAGGCGATTTCATTTGGATATGCCTGAAACAGTTCTTCTACACTTTCCGCATCATTGTAAACAGCAGAAAGGGTATCGGCTGTACAGCCATTTGGTACACCACTGGAATCCGGAATACCAGCGGTCATCACACCAGAACCAGCCTTTACCAGCATGGCATCTGCATGACCGTGATAACAACCAGCAAACTTGATAATTTTATCTCGCTTTGTAAAGCCTCTTGCCGCACGAATTGCACTCATAACAGCTTCTGTACCGGAATTAACCATGCGAATCATTTCCACACAAGGAACTATTTGTGAAATCAGCTCCGCCATTTCCACTTCCAATACCGTTGCAGTACCGTAGCTCATACCATTTTGAATTTGTTCTTGCACTGCCCGCAACACAAAATCTGGATTATGCCCCAATATCATTGGACCCCAAGAACCAATATAGTCCAAATATTCATTTCCGTCTACATCATAGAGATGGTTACCTTTCGCACGGCAGATAAATCTCGGTGAACCACCCACAGATTGAAATGCACGAACCGGAGAATTGACACCGCCAGGCATCTTCTTTTTTGCTCGTTCAAATAACGATTCCGATATCCTTGTTTGCATCATCCGATTCTTCCTTCCTTTATAAACTGTGCCAGTTCCCGTGCAAAATAAGTAATCAACAAGTCTGCCCCTGCCCGATACATGCAAACCGCAGATTCACAAATCAAAGCGGCTTCCTCTACATATCCCGCCATACCAGCTGCTTTTATCATCGCATACTCTCCGCTGACACTATACAATGCGACCGGTTGGGAAAAACGTTCTTTCAATGTGTGTAGTATATCCAAATATGCTATTCCTGGTTTTACCATGAGAATGTCTGCACCTTCCTGTACATCCAATTCTGCCTCTCGAATCGCTTCTCTGGCATTGTGCGGATCCATTTGATACCCTTTCCGATCTCCAAATGCCGGTGCAGAATCCGCAGCCTCCCGAAACGGTCCGTAAAAAGCAGAAGCATATTTTACAGAATACGCCATAATTGGCACATTGCAAAAACCATGTTCATCCAAAACTGTCCGAATTTTTCCCACTCTGCCGTCCATCATATCAGATGGTGCAACCATATCTGCCCCTGCCTGTGCATGAGACAATGCTGTTTTTGCCAGTACTTCGAGCGTTTTATCATTGTCAACAATTTCACCACAAAGGATGCCACAGTGCCCATGAGAGGTATACTCACACATGCAGACATCTGTAATCACATATAACTGTGGAAAATGCTGTTTGATATAATGAATCGCCCGCTGCACAACGCCATCTGCTGCCCACGCACCGCTGCCAATTGCATCTTTTTTTGCCGGAATTCCAAACAGCAAAACACTGTGCACGCCAGCATCTACAACCGATTGTAATACTTCTTCCAATCGGTCAATACTCCAGCGATATTGTCCTGGCATCGTATCAATTTCTTCCTTACTGTTTGTTCCTTCTACAATGAACAGCGGATAAATTAATGTATCCGCTGAAATACGTGTTTCTCGTACCATACTGCGTAATAACGCACTGCTTCTCAGCCTTCGTGGTCGTTGGATGAATTTCATAACATCGCTTCCTTTTCCTGTACACGCTTCTTCAATTCTACTGCCAATTCTGCTGTCAATTGCAAAGCTTGTGTGGGATCTCCACAGCATTGTGCTTTTGCAATTCTGCCGTTTTCTGCATAGAATGCATATAATTGCATGGTTGTTTCTTGTAAATCTACATATGCACCAATGGGAGCAGTACAATCTCCATCTAATGCCCTTGAAAGGGCACGTTCTGTTTTGGCACAAAAAGCGGACTTTGGATCATTTAATTTTTCTAATAAATCTTGATACTCTCCCACTCTTCCCTGCACGGCAAGAATCCCTTGTCCAGCTGCTGGGACCATTTCTGTCGGTGAAAACCGATGAGAAATCCGGTCACACAAGTGCAACCGTTCGAGCCCTGCCTCTGCTAAAATTAACGCACTGTATTCTCCGCTATCCAATTTTTCTAAGCGTGTCAACACATTTCCACGCACTGGACGAACTTGACACATCGGATACAATTGTTGGAATTGCATTGTTCTTCTGCTGCTGGCAGATCCAACTGAAATATCAGGTTTCCAATCCGAAAAAGAAATGCCCTTTGGCAGCACCAGCACATCGTTTGGAGTTGCTCTTTTAGTATAAGCTCCAATCGGTAAAAGTGGATTTTCTGCAATTGGCACATCTTTTAAACTATGCACGCAGAGATCCACCTGACGAGCAAGTAGAGCGGCATCCAATTCCTTCAAAAAAAGTCCTTTTCCACCGATTTCATCCAATGTTTTTTGTAGGATTTTATCGCCAGTGGTTTTCATGGTCACCAGTTCTAAGCGAATATCTGGTGCAATACGGTGAATTCGCTGCATCACCCATTGACTTTGCACAACTGCGAGTTGACTGGCACGGCTTCCAATCCGAATACAGGTTTCTTTCATTTCCGTTTCACCGCCTTTTTCGGCAATCTGGTATGTGCTTCGATTTTTTTACAACATCCGGCAATTAATTCTGGTGTAACCATCTCCCGCATACTACCCAGAAGCAGCTCAACAGTACGCTGTGTTGCTATTTGAACAGCTGCGTCTATATCCTGCTGTTCTCTTGCTGCCGTTATAGCTGTGCTGTGCAACAAATTGGCTGTTACTAATTCTTTCAATTCTGTCATATAGGGAATTGCATCCCGGTACTGACACCAGACTTGAAAATCATGTTCATATTTCTCTGCAATATGCTGCAATGCAGACCGCAATGCAAGATTTTGCTCCGCTGGTTCAGAAAAATTATCCAAATCCCAGCAACAGATATCTTCCACTTGTTTACAATCTTCTGCAATATCTCTTGGTAACGCTAAATCAATCAAATACTGTGGCTTATGCTGTACAGCAAGCAATTGGTCTGCTGTAATAGTATAGTGCGGACTGCGTGTCGCACTGATCACAATATCCGCATATTCCAAATATTGTAGCCGTAATTCGTAAGGAACAGGAACTGCACCAAATGGAACAACGCTACTGCCGTTATGATAAGAACGCAGAGTGATATATACTTTGCTGCCACGTTGCAGCAACTGTTCTGCTGCAAGCTGTCCCATTTTTCCATTCCCGATGACAAGACAGACTGCATGTTTTAGATTACCGTATTGTTGTTCTAAGCGACGCACTGCTTTTTCAGAAAGAGAAAGCGGTATGGCAGCATCAGAAACATGTGTCAAGGCATATTTTCCAGCAGAAACTGCTGTCCGAAATAAGGTATCCAATATTGCATCTGCTGTATGCAGCATTCTGGCATCACAGATCGCTTGATTAACTTGTGTGACAATTTGTTCTTCATGCAATACCTGTGAATGCAGACCGCAGGCTACTTCTATTAAATGCAATGCAGCTGCTTGTCCTGTTTTTTCATAAAAAGCAGTCGTATCTGTTTCTGTTTTGTTTGCATATTGCATCAACTTTGATACCAGTTGAAAAGGTACTGATCCAGAAAGATATAATTCTGTACGATTACAGGTGCTCAGTAAAACAACACCGTTGCTCTCTGATTTTAAATTCGTTAGAATTGTTTTCTGC
>DYCW01000402.1 GCA_019417865.1 Ruminococcus sp.
GGAGATGTGTATAAGAGACAGGTACAGCGGGAAATTGGGGCTGTCAATGCAGCTTGTTTTGACCTGAACGCTGCCTGCTCCGGCTTTGTCTATGCGATGGATACGGCACACCGGTTTCTGATGACAGACCGTACGATGAAATATGCACTGGTCGTTGCAAATGAAAGCCTGTCAAAAATTACAAACTACAGTGACCGTTCTTCCTGCATTTTATTTGGAGATGGTGCAGCCGCTGCTGTCGTGGAATATGCACCGGACGCACTGTATACCAGTCATCTTGGTGCAGATGGCACGGGGGCGAAGTACCTGTATGCACACAGTGCCCTGCCACGGTCACCATTTGTCAAGGCAAAAAGAGAAATGGAACTGGGCGATCCCGATATGCGGCTCGCTCCGCAGGCGTGGGAATATACCATGTTGCAGGATGGCAAGGAAGTCTACCGCTTTGCAACTCATGCTTTGGAAAAAGCAGCCCGAACAGCAGCAGAGAAAATCGGCTTCGATTTGAATGATTTGGACAAGGTCATCCCGCATCAGGCAAATATGCGGATTATTGAAACGGCAATGAAGTATTTAAAGCAGCCGATGGAAAAGGTGATTGTGAACATTGACCATCACGGCAACACATCCAGTGCCTCTATTGCAATTGCATTGGACGAGGGCATCCGGGAAGGAAAGGTGCAGCGTGGGGACAAGATCTGTCTGGTGGGCTTTGGTGCCGGTCTGACCTATGCTGCGATTATTATGGAATATTAACAAGCCACAGTCACGGAAAACGACTGCACGCCGCAGGCGACTGCGGTCAAGCTGGCTCAGCTTGGCGAGGTGTGCAGAGGGCACGCTGCCCTCTGCGAACAAAACCAGTTTGTACAAGACAACTGGACGAGAAGCAAACTAACCGCTGTTCGCCATTTTAAAAACAAAATGACACAGACAACAAAAAATTCGAGAAAAAGGCTGTAAATTCGTACAACATACAGCATGGCGGACAGCGGACACAGGCGAACAGGGAAGCGTTTTCGCCGACCCGTTCGAAAAGGCTTTCCCTAAGAACGAAAAAACAAAACAGCATGTAATATAAAATGCAGAAAAAAGCTTGCTACCTACAGGCAAAAACAGAAAGGAATCAAACAGATGAAAACCAGAATTACAGAATTGTTCGGATGTGAATATCCGATATTACAGGGTGGTATGGCATGGGTAGCGGAAAGTACCCTTGCTGCTGCTGTCACGAACGCCGGCGGCGTTGGTATCATTGCTGGCGGCAGTGCCCCGATTGACTACCTGAGAGAACAGATCCGCATCTGCAAGGAAAAAGTCGGTGATAAACCGTTTGGCGTGAACATTATGCTCATGAGCCCGAATGCAGACGAACTGGCACAGCTCGTGATTGACGAACACGTGCCGATGATCACCACCGGTGCCGGCAATCCAGGCAAATACATGGCTGCGTGGAAGGAAGCTGGCATTAAGGTTGTTCCCGTTGTGCCGTCCGTTGCTCTGGCAAGAAGAATGGAGCGTTCCGGTGCAGATGCGGTCATTGCAGAAGGAACGGAATCCGGCGGCCATATTGGTCAGAACACCACCATGTGCCTGGTACCACAGGTAGTCGATGCCGTTTCGATTCCAGTCATTGCTGCCGGCGGTATCGCTGACGGCAGAGGCATTGCAGCTTCGTTTATGCTCGGTGCAGAGGGCGTACAAGTCGGCACACGGTTTTTGGCAACCGAAGAGTGCCAGATTCATCAGAATTACAAGGATCTGGTCCTCAAAGCAAAAGATACGGATAATGCCGTAACCGGCGTCTTCTCCGGCAGCCCATGCCGTGGTGTCAAGACCAAGTTTACCAAGAAACTGCTGGAACTGGAGAAAAATGCTGCCCCACCGGAGGATTTTGAAGCCCTGACGGTTGGTTCGCTGCGTAAGGCAGTCGTAGACGGCAATGTGGAAGAGGGTTCCTTCCTGTGCGGTCTGATTGCTGGTATGATTCATGACATCAAGCCCTGTGCTGAAGTCATTCAGGAAATGATGGGACAGGCAGAAACCCTGCTGAACCGATAAAACCAATCTCGTTCAGAGATCCTACATCATGATAAAATAGGATTCTAATTTGTACGTTACAGAGGAAAGGAATGTAATAATATGGCAACTGCATTGATTACAGGTGCGTCCCAAGGCATCGGGGCATGTATCGCAGAACGTCTGGCAAAGGACGGTTATCATATCGCAATCAATCACTATCCCAGTGACAGTGACAAGGCAAATGCTGAAAAAGTGGCAGAAACCTGTCGTTCCTACGGCGTAGAGGCAGAGTTGTTTGCAGCCAATGTGGCAGATTATGCACAATGTGAAGCAATGGTAAAGGCAGTTAAGGCACGGTTTGGCAGCATTGATGCACTGGTCAACAACGCCGGCATTACCAAGGATGGTCTGCTGCTGCGGATGTCGGAGGAACAATATGACGCCGTGATTGCGGTCAACCAGAAGAGTGTCTTCAATATGATGAAGCTGGTAGGGGCTGTGATGCTGCGGCAGAAGCATGGCAGAGTGGTCAGCTTGGCATCCGTTGCCGGTCTGTACGGCAACCCGGGACAGATGAACTATTCTGCCTCTAAGGCTGCCATTGTCGGCATGACAAAGACCGCAGCAAAGGAACTGGGTTCCAGAGGCATTACCGTCAATGCCGTTGCTCCGGGCTTTATCAAGACCCCAATGACCGATGCTCTGACAGAGGAGCAGAGAGAAAAAATGCTGGGGCTGGTGGCAATGGGACGATACGGCAATCCAGAAGAGATTGCAAGCGTGGTTTCGTTCCTGTGTTCAGACGATACCAGCTATGTCACCGGTCAGACCATTGAAATCTCCGGCGGTCTGATGATGTAACGAGCTGAGCCAGCTCGACCGCAGTCCACCCCCTGAAAATCATTTCTGTGAAATGATTTTCTGTCCCCCTCACGGGGGACAGGTTCTCACCGAAATCCACAGAACGCAAATCAGGTTATCCGTAAAAATATACCTATTTTACGCCGATTTCAGCACAAACCCTGTGGATTCCGGTTTTCAATTAAAATAAAAGCGGCTTTTCCATGAGCCGCTTGAGAAAGGATTCGATATGAAACGAGTTGTCATTACAGGAATGGGAACCGTCAACCCGCTTGGCTCCAATCTGGAAACCTTCTGGAACAATGTCAAGAAGGGTGCACTCGGTATCTCTAAAATTGATACATTTGACACCACGGAAGTGGAAGTCAGCGTTGCCGGTATGGTAAGAGATTTTGACCCGACAGATTATTTGGATAAGAAGGATATCCGCCACATGGAACGCTTTACGCAATTTGCCGTTGCTTCTGCAAAACAGGCACTGGCAGACTGTGGTTCGGATTTGAAGGATCTCGACCCGTACCGCTGCGGTGTGATCATCGGCTGCGGCATTGGCGGTCTGGAAATGACCCAAAAGCAGCACAGCATCTATCTGGAAAAGGGCCCGAACCGGATTTCTCCATTTTTCGTACCCATGATGATTTCCAATATGGCAGGCGGTGAAGTGGCAATGAAGACCAACTTCCGAGGTGATAATTACTGTACGGTCACTGCCTGTGCCTCTTCAACGCATGCCATCGGCGAAGCATTCCGCAAAATCAAAGATGGTTATCTGGATGTTTGCCTGTGCGGCGGTACAGAATCCACCATCAGTGAATTTACCATTGGCGGTTTTAAGACGATGAAAGCACTGACCAAGGAATCCGACCCGGCAAAGGCATCCACACCGTTTGACAAGAATCGAAGCGGCTTTGTACTCGGCGAGGGCTGTGGTGTGCTGCTGCTGGAGGAATACGAACATGCAAAAGCAAGAGGAGCAAAGATCTACTGTGAACTGGCTGGCTACGGGGCAACCTGCGACGCTTATCACATGACTTCTCCCGCTCCGGACGGTGAAGCCGCTGCAAGGGCAATGGTCAACGCCTACACAGAAGCGGGTTTACAGCCGTCTGATATCACCTATATCAATGCACACGGCACTTCTACCGGTTTGAATGATAAGTATGAAACCAATGCCATTAAGATTGCTCTGGGCGAGGAAGCTGCCAGAACCGTTAAGATTAACTCCACCAAGTCCATGACAGGACATATGCTCGGCGGTACCGGTGCAGTGGAAGCCATTGTTTCTGCCTTGTCTATTCATGAAAATTTCCTGCACCAGACACTCGGCTATACCACGCCGGATCCAGAATGCGATTTGGATTACTGCACCGATGGTCCAGTAGAATGCGAGGTCAAGGCTGCCCTGTCCAACTCTCTGGGCTTCGGCGGACATAATGCAACGCTGTGCTTCAAGAAGTGTACCAAATAAGGAGAACGGAACATGAGCGAAACAATAAAGTTTGATTTGGATACCATTCGACAGATTGCGGACATGGTATCCGAAAAGGATTTGGGGGAAATCACCCTGAAAACAGAGAACGCAGAACTCACCGTCAAAGGGAAAAAGTGCGTTTCTGCGGCAGTCGTACCGACAGCACCTGTCCCACAACCACAACTTGCTCCGGCTGCTGCACCAGCAACACCGCAGAAAACAGAAACGCCAGCTGCGGCTGGCACACTGGTAAAAGCACCCATTGTCGGCACATTTTATGCCGCATCTGCACCAGATCAGCCACCGTTTGTCAAGGTAGGCGATACGGTGAAAAAGGGGGATGTGCTGTTTATTATTGAATCCATGAAACTGATGAACGAGGTACAGAGCGAGGTAGAAGGCGTTGTCAAGGAAATTCTGGTTGGCAACGGCGAAGCCGTCGAATATGACCAGCCGATTTTACGGGTAGAATAAGAAAGGAGCCGCTATGGCAGAAGTATTGCTGAATCAGGAACAGATCAAGGAAATCATTCCGCATCGGGATCCGTTCCTGTTGATTGATGAAGTACTGTCGATGGAAATCGGACAGAAAATTACTGCAAAAAAATATATCAAGGAAGATGACTTCTGGTTTCAGGGACATTTTCCAGAAAAACCAGTGACACCCGGTGTACTGATGATTGAAATGCTGGCACAGGCTGGTGCGGTCTGCATTCTGTCCCAGCCGGAATTTAAGGGCAAGATCGCCCTCTTTGCCGGTATTGACAAGGCAAAATTCCGTCGGCAGGTTGTACCCGGCGATGTGCTGGATCTGGAAGTCGAAATTATCAGCCAGAGAGGTCCGGTCGGCATTGGCAAGGCGGTTGCCAGTGTAGACGGCAAAAAGGCAGTCAGCTGCGAAATCAAATTCGCAGTGGAACAGTAAGGCAGCTCCTCCATGCGATTTGAAAATGTATTGATTGCCAACCGTGGAGAAATTGCCGTGCGGATTATCCGTGCGTGCCGGGAACAGAATCTGGGCTGTGTGAGTGTGTATTCCACCGCCGATCGGGAGGCACTCCACGTCAAATTTGCAGACCATGCGGTCTGCATCGGACCACCTGCAACCGCAGACAGCTATCTGCGGATGAATGCCATCATAGAAGCCTGCCTGCAAACTGGTGCAACTGCTGTACATCCCGGTTTCGGTTTTCTGTCGGAAAATGCAGAATTTGCCCGGCTCTGTCGGGAGAACGGTATTACCTTTATTGGACCATCACCGGAATGCATTGCAATGCTGGGGGACAAGGCAAGGGCAAAGGAAACCATGAAAGCAGCTGGTGTACCGGTCATCCCTGGTTCCCAGGGAGCCATCCGTTCTTTGGAAGAAGCGAAAGCCGTTGCAAAGGAAATTGGCTATCCGGTACTGGTAAAGGCATCTGCCGGCGGCGGCGGACGGGGTATCCGCAGAGTGGACAGCGAAGAACAGCTCGAAGAACAGCTGCACGTCGCACAGGAAGAGGCAAGGAAATTTTTCGGTGACGATACCGTCTATCTGGAGAAACTGATTGTCGGTCCGCACCATGTGGAAGTACAGATGATTGCGGACGAATATGGCAACACGGTTGCCCTTGGGGAACGGGATTGCAGCATGCAGCGGCGAAATCAAAAGGTACTGGAGGAAAGCCCCAGCCCGCTCATGACTCCAGCGTTGCGTGACGCTATGCAAAAGGCAGCCGTCGCAGCTGCCAAAGCCTGCGGTTACTGCAATGCGGGAACCATTGAATTTTTGGTTGACCATGAACGACACTTTTATTTCATGGAGATGAACACCCGGATTCAGGTGGAGCACCCTGTTACAGAATGGGTGACAGGAATTGACCTGGTACAAACCCAGCTGCGGATTGCACAAGGCGAACCACTTCCCTTCACACAAGAGGATATTGTGCTGCGTGGTCATGCCATTGAGTGCCGAATCAATGCAGAAAATCCAGATTACAACTTTCGTCCGTCCCCGGGGACGATTCAAGCACTGCACCTGCCGGGCGGTATGGGCGTTCGGATTGACAGTGCCATTTATCAGGGCTATACGATTCCGCCCTATTATGATTCCATGATTGCAAAGCTGATTGTACACGCACCGACCCGAAAGGAAGCCATTCAGAAGATGCGATGGGCGTTGTCAGAATTTCTGGTAGATGGTGTGGAAACAAATATTGATTTTCAGCTTCGACTGCTCAAGACAGAGGCATTTGAAAACGGTACGTATGACAATGCCTTTTTAATGCAGTGGTTAGAACAAACACAAAAAACGAAAAAATAACAACAGCCTTGCCGTCAGGCGGCTGATCAGATGGTGGTAGAAAAACATGTTAGATGATTTATTCAAAACCGTGACCAAACGGTTTTACGGCGACGAGGGCGTACATGCACATGAGCAGCCAACGTTCAAATGCCCACGCTGCCAGCATACCGTCCTGCTGACGGTCTTTCAGGAAGCAGGAAAGGTCTGCCCGAATTGCCGGTATCACGCACGGCTGACGGCAAAGGAACGGCTGCAAATCACAGCAGATGCAGACAGCTTTATAGAATATGATGCAGAGATGGAAAGCCTCGACCCGATTTCGTTCCCCGGTTATGCTGAAAAGGTGGCACAGCTGCAAGAAAAAACCGGTCTGCGGGATGCTGTTCTGACCGGCGAATGCACAATAAACGGCTCCCGTACCGTTGTCATTGTCATGGACTCTCACTTTTTTATGGCATCCATGGGCAGTGTTGTAGGCGAAAAAATCACCCGTGCCTTTGAGCGTGCAGCAGAAAAACAGCTGCCGGTGATTGCTTTTACCGCTTCCGGCGGTGCAAGAATGCAGGAGGGCATTCTCTCCCTCATGCAGATGGCAAAAACCTCGGCTGCGGTACAGCGGCACAATGAAGCCGGACAGCTCTATATTACTGTGCTGACCGACCCAACCACTGGCGGTGTGACCGCTTCCTTCGCCTCCTTAGGAGATATTATTCTGGCAGAACCAAAGGTTTTGATTGGCTTTGCCGGACGGCGTGTCATTGAAGGCACGATTAAGCAGCATCTGCCGGATGATTTTCAACTGGCAGAATTTATGCTGGCACATGGCTTTGTAGACCAGATTGTGGAGAGAAGCAAGCTGCGGCGTACCCTCTCCTCTCTGCTGCGGCTGCATGGCTATCTGCCGGAAGAAGCAAAACAGATAGAGGAGGTGCAGGCATGACAAGAACGGCGTGGGAAAAGCAGCTGTTGGTACGGGAAAAGAATCGTCCGACCATACATGACTATCTGCCTCGAATTTTTGAAGAATTCTTTGAGCTGCACGGTGACCGCAGCTATGGCGATGATGGTGCGATTCTGGGCGGCATCGGCAGACTGAACGGTGTCCCTGTCACCATCCTTGCGGAAGTCAAGGGACGCAATCTGGAGGAGAACAAGAAATCCAACTTTGCCATGCCGCATCCGGAGGGCTACCGGAAGGCACTGCGGCTGGCAAAACAGGCGGAAAAGTTTCACCGCCCGGTGATTTGCTTTATTGATACCCCCGGTGCATTCTGCGGCATTGAAGCGGAAGAACGGGGACAGGGGGAGGCAATTGCCAAAAATCTAGCGGAGTTTATGTCTTTGAAAACACCCGTTGTCTCTGTTGTCCTCGGAGAGGGCGGCAGCGGCGGTGCACTGGCACTGGGGATCTGCGATGACCTGGCAATGCTGGAAAACGCATTATACTCGGTGATTTCTCCAAGGGGTGCCGCTTCGATCCTGTGGAAGGATGCCTCCAGAGAACAAGAAGCCTGTGAAATTATGCGGATTACGGCACAGGATCTGCTGGAATTTGGGGTAGCAGATGCCATCATTCCAGAGCCAGCAGACGGGGCACAAAGCGATTTGGACAAAATGTCGCAAAATATTAAGGAATATTTGGTGAAAACGATAGCCGCAAAATCAAAAAAAGATATTGACATTTTACAAAAAGAACGGTATACTAAGTTTAGAAAAATCGGCGTCTTCTCAGAGCCATCGCAGGATGTGCAGAAAGTGGCTGCCGTAAATGAAAATGAATGATAATTTTTGGAGGAAAAAACTATGACGACATTTGACAAGATTAAGGAAATGATTGTTGACCAGCTGGATGTAGAAGCAGACGAGGTAACAATGGACGCAAACATTCAGGATGATCTGGGTGCAGATTCTTTGGACATCGTTGACCTGGTAATGGCAGTAGAAGACGAGTTTGAAGTAAAGATTGAAGATGATGTAGTAGAGGGCATGAAGACCGTCGGCGACATCGTAAAGTTCATTGACGCTGACAAGGAAGAAGACTAAGGTTTCTACCACTTTGTCATATAAGCGAACAAAAAGACCGCAGAAACGCTCCGAGGAACGTTCTGCGGTCTTTTTGTATGGTTATTTGGGTTGGGTTTGGGGACAGGGTGTTTTAACGTCTGTGCGTCCCATCAGGTAATCGACACTGACGTGATAGAAGTCTGCTAAAGCTTGCCAGACAGCCGTTGGAACATCATTTTCTCCTGTCTCATATTTGGAATAACCTGTTTGGGACATTTTTAAGGAAACACTGATTAAATCTTCCCATTGAGCCACGAATATGGTATAAT
>DYCW01000403.1 GCA_019417865.1 Ruminococcus sp.
TGCCAATTGTTTTTCTCTGACCAATTTTTTCAAGAGTTCCAGTAGTTCCAACTTATGCCGAATATCCAAAAAGGATGTGGGTTCGTCTAAAATTAAAATATCCGGCTCTTGACAAATCGCCTTTGCAAGCATCACTCGCTGTCGTTGTCCATCACTAATTTGGTTGAAATCTCTGTCTGCCAGATTTTCCACATGAACTAACTGCATCGCTTCTTTTACCTTTTGATGATCTGCATCCGATAGTATTCCCAATCGTCCAGTATAAGGATAACGTCCTGATTCCACCACGTCTGCACATCGCATTAACTCTGTCTCTACTCGCTGCGTCATTAAAATAGACATGGTTTTTGCCAATGCTCGCTCTGGCATTTGTTCCATAGATTGCCCTTTTATATAAACAGTTCCTGCAATTGGTTGCAGCTGTCGTATCATACTTTTTAAAATAGTAGACTTTCCAGCACCATTTGGTCCAATCAAGGTCAAAATTTGTCCAGAGCGGACAGAAAATGTAATATCTCGAATCAGTGCTTTTTTGTGATAACCGACCGTCAATTGGCGAGTATGAAGAACAACTTCCTGCATATTCACGCTCCCTTCTGTGTTTTCCTATCACGATGCAGCATCATCCAAATCACAATAGGAGCACCAAAGACTGCCGTGACAGAACTGATACTCAATTCTGTCGGTGCAAATACCGTTCGTGTGATGAGATCGCAAAACAAACAGAATACAGCACCTCCTAAAAAACAGGCGGGAATGATTACAATCGGTTTCGCTGTCTGGAACAAACTTTTTACCAAATGCGGTACTGCAATGCCTACAAATGAAATCGGACCTGCAAATGCCGTGACACAAGCAGATAAAATACTAGATAATAAAATCAATGCTATACGAAACAAACGAATATTCACACCCAAATTCTGAGCATATCCTTCTCCCAGCTGATAAGCCCCCATGGGTTTCGAGAGCAGAAATGTCAGAATAATGGCTGTAAATACAACGATAGCCATGGTACGTACATCACTCCAGCTCGTACCAGAAAAACTACCCATAGACCAATTGTGAAGATTGACAATATTGGAATCATCTGCAAAAGTCACTGCAAAATCTGTAATTGCAGAACAGATGTAGCCAATCATCACACCACTGATAATGAGCAGCGACATTTTTCGTACTTTACTTGAAATCAGCAGGATAAATCCCATAGAAATCATAGAACCAACGAATGCCGTCCCAATCAATGCTGTGGAATGTAATGCTACACCTTTTCCCAAAAAGAAAATCATGACCAGTGCTACTGTTAATTTGGCTCCAGATGAGATACCTAAAATATAGGGACCGGCAATGGGATTGGCAAAAAAGTTTTGCAGAAGAAACCCAGAAACAGACAATGCCCCACCCAAAATGACAGCGGAGGCAATTCGGGGAAGCCGAATTTCCCAGAGAATGTTCCATATTGTACTTTGATGATCCTGCTGCAATAATGTATCTACTACCTGCCAGATTGTCAGATTGGTGCTCCCAGCACATAGATTCACAGCGAACAAAACACAAAGTAAAACCGCCAATAGAAGATAACCTGTCCCATATCGTATCATCTGTTTTTGTTTCATCCAGTTCCTCCTGTCAATGCAAGCGATGCAAAAAAGTCAGCTGCCTTTCGGTGTCGGCTTCTCCAGTCACAATCGCATGCAGATCTGCAATCATATTAGCTGTTCCCGTTGTCTGCTGAAACATATTTTTTTCTGTACACCAGACATTACCGTTCTTGACTGCTTTAAAATCATTCAACAGTGCATTCTTTTGCAGCAGCTGTTCCATCGTATCCAATTCTCCATCTATTGTGCTATTATAAATCAAATAATCTGCATCCTTTGCCAATGCATAAAATGTTTCCATTTGAATGTTCATAGTGGAGAGTGCGTTTTCCTCT
>DYCW01000404.1 GCA_019417865.1 Ruminococcus sp.
TAAGAGACAGACATTTTGTTGAATGGTTTCCATCTCGGAAAGATACTGATCACCTTTTTCAGTAATAGTATTGATGTAGGTATCATAGTAGGTTTTCATTTCTTCTGGTGTTGGAAGTGCAGAGGTGTCTCCGTCGATGGACGCTTTCACAATGGATGGAATCATTTGTGATTTCGCAACAATGGAACCATCCTGATTTTTTGCAATCCATTGAATGGGAACAATCCCGGCAGAGACGGTAACAGATGCTGGCAAAAGTACCTTTTGTTCTGTGATGGGAAGGTCATAAATCAATGCATTGGGCAGCTGTACCCGTAGATAGTAACTGTCTGCACCGGAAACTTCCGGATAAGTAAAGAAAACGGTTCGGGTGTTATTTTCCCCCTGTACGGCAAGCAAACAATGATTTACAATTGCATAATAACTGCCTTTTTCGATCGTTATGTGCATATAGCTGTATCGCTCCTTTTCTCATATTTTTTGTGTGCATGAAAAACCCTTTCATTGTATGAGCGTTTTGGAGCAAAACTTGTATGTAAACGTACAAGTTAAAATTAAAATTTACAAAAAATGCATTTTATTTGTGGGATTTTACAATTGATATGGGATATTTTTGTTCAAAATTCACTGTTAAAAATAAAAAAGTTCAGTAAATAACAATACTGAACTTTTTTAAGTATTTAAGGATATTCTGTAGAGAACCAAGCAATACCATAACATGTTTCTGGCACACAGGGGATTTCAAGTGTATATTTGTTTTTTAAATCCATCACATATATAGCAGTATAGTAAAATCCCGGACCAAATGGATATTCCAATTTTGCACACAGTGCGATATTGTCACCATACGGGTCAAGAACAATTTCATAACCTGTTTTCTTACTAATTTTTTGTTTTTTCTGATTGGAAAGTGTGATTGTAAAAACACCATCTTCTGTAACCGTGATGATCTGATCTTCATTCCAGAAACATGCAGTTGTACCAGTTCCAAAGTTTTGTTCCATCCCATTTTGCATGAGTATGATTTTTGAATCTACATTGACAAACAGAATCGCACCATCTTCCCGCACATCAAAACTGCTGTCAGGATTGACCGCTTTTACAACTTGTGTATCTTGTTTCGTACTTTTATGGAAGGCGTGAATTTGTGCTGTTCCATTTTGAAGATGTAATAAGTAGTAAATGGTATTTTTGGTTGCTCGCTTGTAAGAAATTGTTCCATGTTGCGATAGTAAAATTTCACCAGTATTTGTAGAGTTATCTTGTGGTTTGTCATCTGGAATAGCAAGAATGCAATCTTCCCCTGTTTTCAGATTCGTTGTTGTATAGTAGAACGTGTTTCCATATTGATAGGGATATTGCAAATTATCATAAGAAGGTTTCTGACAATTTGCATATGGTTCGATTTTGAAATCCGAGTTGTGATGAAAATAGATTGTATTTGTACAGAGAACACTGGTTGTATCATCTGCATTACAAGCTGACCAGACAAAATAATTACTATTGGTTTCTATATATTTTTCTTGTTTTCTAAATAAAAATATTACAATAAACAATATAATTAAAAATAGAATTATGATTTGCTTAGAAAAACTTTTTCTATGGGAGAAAACCATTTATGATTCTCCTAAAATCAGAGGCACAAGCTCTGATGGCTTGGAAACAATACGTTTTGCACCGTTTTCCAGCAGAAATTCTTTGGAACGAAAGCCCCATTCTACAAAAATACCATCCATTGCAGCGTTTTTTGCAGTCTGTACGTCGACATCGGAATCGCCGATATAGACAGCCTGATTTCGATCAATCTGTAATTGCTGCAATACCTCATTGACGGAATCTGGTGCAGGCTTTTTCAAGATATGCTCCCGTTCTCCAACAGCAAAATCAAACATGCTGTCAAAGTATTGCTTGCAGAGTTCTTGCACGGCATAGTCTGCCTTGTTGGAGACCACAGCCGTTTTGCAACCGGCATGCCGCAGTGTCTGCAATAACTGTGGGATACCGTCATAGGGTTGTGTGGTATCTGCACAGTGTACCTGATAATGTGCGGTAAAATCACGGTGAACAATGTCAATTTGTTCGAGCGGCGTCCCAACTGGCACACCTCGTTCAATCAGCTTTCGGATGCCGTTTCCAACAAAAAAACGCACTTCCTCCAGTGTATGCTGCGGATATCCTGATTTTGCAAGTGCGGCATTTAGACTATTCGTCAAGTCCTGTAACGTATTCAATATGGTGCCGTCCATATCAAAGATAGCAAGTTGATAGTGCATATTACCACCCTTTTCATATTTGTGATTTTATTATAGTACGAATTGTATCATGTTTCAACTGCTTTTTGTGAACACTTGTTAAGCAGGAATAAATAGGCTTCTTGCAATAAAAAGAGCCGCCGAAGCGACTCAATTTAAAAGAAAAGTACCAATATTCAAATAGCTTGCGAAAAGTAGCCAGAGTAAATAGGGGATGTTCCAGTAGACAGCAGTTTTGCGAATGCCATGGAAAACGATCATCATTGCAATAACCAATATGACAAGAAGCAAGATAATACCTACTGCTACACCACGCATCTGGAATCGGAAAAATACAATGCTCCATGAGAAATTCACCAGTAGCTGTAACGCATATAAAATCAGTGCGTTGCGTCTTTTGTATCTGGGTGCATTGGCATTTTGAATGAGATAGGCGGAAATTGCCATCATGACATAGAGAATGCCCCACATGACTGGAAAAATCCATCCAGGCGGAGAAAATGGCGGCTTTTGCAGTTCTTGATAAACAGCACCAATGTTTCCAGCTAACCAGCCAGATGCCAAACCGACCAATTCCGTTGCAACAATCCAGAGAAAGAAATCTATTCGTGTTCCTTTTTTCATACTGCACCTCCTGCTTTTCTTATTCTATGCAGAAGAGATGAAAATTATTTGTATTGAAAAAGGCGAGGGCTGCTGCAATTTCTTGCAACAGCCCTCTGTATTGACAAACAATTGAAATTAGCTTAATAAATCAAGGTAACGCTTTCCAGTTCCATATTGCCCCAATAATTGAAAATCTGGAGGGTATCTTGTGGATTTGTAATCTTGAAAGAAATGGTGTTGTCATCCTTTAAATCCGCAGCACTGTAATCACATTGTACCGTCCATCCGCCCAGTACCAGTTTGCCGCCGAATCCATAACCAACATCACCCTTCAGCTGCAATACAATTTCCTTTATCGCAGATGGCTGATAAGCAGCCAGCGAGTAGGAATTTCCATATACAACATCCGTCAATACTACTTTCTTTTCAGAAGATGTAGTTGTTACAACGGTAGTCTGTTCTGTTGTGGTTGTGGCAGCGGTCGTAGTTGGTTTTGCAGTTGTTGTGGTAGTAGTGGTAGTCGTAGTTGGTTTTGCAGTTGTTGTGGTAGTGGTAGTCGTAGTTGGTTTTGCAGTTGTGGTGGTAGTCGTAGTTGTAGTGGTTGGCTTCGGAGTTGTAGTAGTTACAGTATCGCCGCAATATAAAATTACATCTGCAAGTGTAACATCGCCATACCATTTATATAGCGTAAGGGAATTATAATCCTGATCCAATGATACGGTCAGTACATTGCTCTGCATATCGTCTTGGGTATAATTCTGGTAAGAAGCCCAGTTTCCAAATGCGACACAGCCGTTTATACCATACTGTAAATTACCGGAGAAGACAAACGAAACCGCAGAAATATCAGAATATGCCTGTAAGTCGTAGGATTCGCCGATTGTGACATCGGAAAGATGAATTTCAGATGCATCAGAAGGAATGGTTGCCTTTGTAGTTGTGGTAGTCGTTGTAGCCTTAGTAGTAATTGGCTCTGTTGTTGTCGGTTTTGCTGTGGTTGCAGTTGTAACTGTGGTGGTAGTCGTTGTAGTGGAAGTTGTTGTTACTGCTGTTGTTGTAACTGGCTTATCCATGCCAGTTTCCTGGAAATAACCATCCAGCAAGTCAGCCCAGTATTTTCCCATATTTTCATAGCCCGCTTCATTCGGGTGTACACCGTCGTAAAGATCAGTCTGATAGTCTACAACGCTGTTGATATCAGCAAACCGTACAGGCTTGCCTTCGTTCTGCATTTGCAGAACGAGATTGTAAATAGAGGTATTGTAGCTGTCAATGCAACCGGTTACAGTTTCCATCAACTGCTGCTTTTCTGCATCCGTGCTGCCCCATGCATTGATGCCGTAAGCTCCCAGCCAGTCAGCACGCAGGATTGCATCAATATCTGGAATCGTAGAAACGTAAATGACAGCATCGCTGTCCAAGTCTTGCAAGATCACATTGACCAGATTTTCCAGACGATCGGTAATGCCGTCATTGTATTCACTTAGAATATCGTTAGTACCAATTTGCAGTAGAACGATATCTGGCTGATAAGAGGCGATCATATTTTTTCCATTGTACCAGGTGCCTTGAATGGTTTCGAGGATACCGGAGCGGTGTTCCTTTGTGGACATTTCCTGAATGGCATAACCGCTGTATCCAGCATTGTTGTCATCGTAAGTGACCGTTTCGCCATTGTAGGTGAAAGTATTGGAATTGCTTCCCTTTGGTCCTACCATATCAATGTTATAGCCCATTTGTTCGAGTTCATGATACATATACTTCCGATATGCACCAGAAGTCCAGTATCCATCTGTAATAGAGTCACCGAGTGACAGAATTTTGACACTGTCCGCATCCGTTGCGGATATTGGTACAGCAGAGACCGTTCCAAGTGCCAAAGAGGAAAGCCCCGTTGCCGCTGCTAAGAATGCAGCGAGTCCTTTTTTCATTTTGTACATACGCTCATCCCTTTCTATGAATGTGCCACCTTTAGGCAAGTTGTATAGGGTTGTATCCCATTTCCTTCTGTTTTTAGTATACAACTACCATAGAAAAAAGTCAATCCCCTATTGAAAGTTTTACAATTCCTCTTTATTTTTTCTGTGAAAATGGTGTAGTTTCTTTATACAGAATACGATTTTATCACAT
>DYCW01000405.1 GCA_019417865.1 Ruminococcus sp.
GAGTATGGCTTTATATAGTGAGAAAGTAATGGATCATTTTCTGCATCCTCGCAATGTCGGTGTGCTGGAGCAGGCAGATGGTATCGGCGAAGTCGGCAATGCAAAATGCGGTGACATCATGAAAATTTATCTGAAAATTGATCATGATATTATTACAGATGTGAAATTCGAGACATTTGGTTGTGGAAGTGCAATTGCTTCCAGTTCTATGGCAACCGAAATGATCAAGGGAAAACCAGTTTCTGAAGCATTGCAGCTGACAAATAAAGCAGTGGCAGAAGCCCTGGATGGATTGCCGGCACATAAATTGCATTGTTCTGTTTTGGCAGAAGAGGCAATTAAGTCCGCTTTAAAGGACTACTATGATAAAAATGGAATTGCATATGATGCCGCTCAGTTCCCCGATTGTGAAAACTGTGCACATTGTGCAGAATAAAATAGAAATCCAGCTCCCTGTTTACAGTTCAACAGGGAGCTGAATTTTTTGAAATGGTGATGTAAAAATATTTAGCAGACTTTTTTAATTTGTCGTATTGTGTCAATCAGTTTCACCAAAATTTCACATAATATTCTTTGAAATTGCAGTATGAACCTGTTATACTGATTTTGAAAAGAGGGAAATAAGACTTGCAGGATGAGAAAGGCGGGCAGCTTATGAAACCAACGCAGACACCAGAGGAATTTATTTCATTGATTGAGAGAAATGGTCGTACTATTTTACAATCCACTGGCATGGCACAAGAAAAAGAATATGTACAGCATGGCATGGTCAGTTGTTATCTGCATTCAGTTTTTGTTGCTTATGTGAGTATTTGGCTGGCAAGGCGGTTTCGGATTCGGGTACACTTACGCAGTTTAATCCGTGGTGCATTGCTGCATGATTATTTTCTCTATGACTGGCATGTCAAGGATCCCTTTCGCAAAGCACATGGTTTTTCTCATGCGACAATTGCATTGAATAATGCAGAACGGGATTTTACACTGAATTTAGTGGAAAGGGATATTATTGTGAAGCATATGTTTCCATTGAATTTAACGCCGCCACGGTATCGGGAAAGTGTATTGGTTTGTATAGCAGATAAAATTTGTGCCGTTTATGAGACATGTTCCATTCCCATTCCAAAGACTGTATTACAGGCAGGACAAATTTGAAAAAAATAAATATCATAAAAACCGGCTTGCCACGTAAAATGTTGCTGCAAGCCGGTTTTATAATATTTGGAGGATGTTTATTTTTTCTTTTTGGGTTTGGATTCCCATCCAGAGTAGTCTAATAGCTCCGGTATGGTAACAGTTGGAATATTGGTTAGTTTTTTGAGCTTGTCTCGGATTTTATCCGCAGACAGAACATCTATGATAAAAATACATTGGGTATATGGGTATTTTTCTAGGGAACGGTTGTAGACTGTTTTGCAATAGTGACTTTCTTTTCGGTTTTCCACAATATAATCAATGGTAACGCCTGCCCTTGTCAGTAAGGCAAAAAGTGTTTTTAGCAGCATTGTTTCCCCATATACGGCAATGTGTGTGATGTGTTTGGTTTGAAAGTAGGCGATAAAATTCTCTACTGTTTTCGGATGAAGCACCATTTTGTGCAGTGTATTCAGATAGTTCTGCATACAGATTTCATACGGCGTTGGCTTTTTTTCTTTTCCTGCTGCAGCAGGGTGGAGGGGACTGGTTAGATCTGGTTTCGCAGTTGGATCGGTAGAACGTTGTTTCAGATATCGTTCATAACGTGTAAGCAGATCGGCACATTCCTGTTTGTTGCTGGCAAATGCGATTTGCTTCCCTTTATCCAGCCAGAGCAGTTTGTTACAGAGCCGCCGCATTTGCATGGTAGAATGACTGACAAACAGTGTGGTGGCACCGTTTTGGATGATTTCCATCATTTTTTGTTCGCTTTTTTTTCGGAAACCGCCGTCTCCGACAGATAATACTTCATCCAAAATTAAAATCTCAGGATCCACCATACATGCGATTGCAAATGCGAGACGAGAACGCATACCGCTGGAAAGTTGTTTGTATTTGTAGTATTGAAACGGCTCTAATTCTGCAAATTGAATGATTTCCTGAACTCGCTCTGCAATGAATTCTTTGGTATAACCAAGTAGTGCACCACGCATATAGATATTTTCAATCAGGTTCAGGTCACCATCAAAGCCGGTTCCCAATTCCAGCAGAGCAATGATATTGCCATTTACCTGTAATGTGCCCTGTTTCGGTGGGAGGATACCAGCGATAGATTTTAGCAAAGTGGATTTTCCGGCACCGTTTACACCGATAATGCCCATAAAGTCTCCCTTTTCCAGTGTAAAAGAGACATCTTCAACAGACCAGCGGTTTTCTACACGCCGTTCCTTCTTTGCTTTTTGAATTACCCATTCTTTCAGACCAATATCCCGAAAGTCGCCCAGCAGGTAGCGAATATAAAGGTGGGATGCTTCAATAATAGACATATTCGTACCTCCTTATAAATAAAACACAAATTTATCTTTATTGCAGTGATAAACCAGTAAACCGATAGTCAGTATTGCAGCTGTATAAACCAGTAAAATCAGATGATCCAGAAGAGATGGAATTTGTGCATCAATGATAATAGAGCGAGAATAGGAGATAAAGCCGTATATGGGATTGATGTGCAACAACTTTTGCCCCTGTTCTGAAAGAGAAGTATCATACCAGAATACGGCACAGCAAAAATAAAGCAAACGGCAGAAAATGGAGTAGAAGTATTGTACATCCTTAAAAAAGATATATAAAGATGCCAGGATCAAGCTTAGTCCAAAGTTCATGAAGAATAGTAAGACAGTTGGGATCACAAGAAAAATCAATTTCCATGTAAAGGAAACGTCGTCAATCACCATGAAAGGAATCAGCAAAATCAAGGTGATAAAAAAGTTGATCAAGGCGGACACATTTTTTGAGAGTGGAAAAAGCCAGATAGGTAGTTTGATTTTTTGGATAATTGCGGCATTGCTTAAAAATGATTGCATACCAGATGTGGTTGCATTGCTGAAAAAGTTATACGTAAGAATACCAGTCAGCATGTAGACGGTATAGTGCGGTGTAGTTCTGCCAAAAAGATTCTTAAAGATCATCATCAGAATCAGAAATTCCGCTAGCGGATTGAGAATACTCCAGATAACGCCCAATGTGGTCTTTTTGTATTTCTGCCGGAAATCCCGTTTTACGAGTTCTCCAAACAGAAATTTGTATTTTTTTAGTGCCTTTATCATAATAAACTCCTTTTTGTCAGGAAGATTGTTTTCAATTTGAAAATGAATGAATTGGCATGGTACCTTGTTCATTCATAAAAAGAAACTACTGCTTTGTATGGAATAATAC
>DYCW01000406.1 GCA_019417865.1 Ruminococcus sp.
TAAGACTTGGTGTTGGAGCATTTAGAAAGAGACAGCTTGAAGTCATTGGCAACATCCACGACAATCCGGAATTGGTTAGAGAGGTTGACGAAAATGATTGAACGTTTAACAGAACGAGATGAACACGGGGACATTTATGTAAAAGAACATGATTATGTAGCTGCAGCAAAACGTCTTGCAGAATATGAAGATGAAGGATTAGAGCCATATCACATCAAAAGTATTCTTGGAAATGTTCATTCGCTTGTTGAGCTTTGCAGAAAGATTAAGAAGGAAAATGCAAAGCTGAAACGGATGCTGAAATTGGCTGTGGAGGATGCCAAAGCTTTATTTGAAGCATGTGAAAAAGAGTACATGAGGCATGATTCATTTATAGAACCAGAGATGTGCAAGTTTTGCAAGTATTACAGAACTGGTTTTTGCAAATGTGAACCAGAAGGAAGATGTCGATGGCGTTATGCCGATGAGGTGAAAGGACTGATTGAAAATGGAAATGAACTGGATTCCGGTGTCTGAGAGGTTGCCGGAACAGCCGAAAAATTGGATTGATGAGTATGGAAAAGAATGGTCTAAACCGTCAGACGATTTTATTATTACAGACGATAAAGGACGTGTATATATTGCAGGATATACATTCTGCGAAAAGCGTTTCTGGTATAACTACAGCTTAAATAAGGTGAATGCGGTCGCCTGGATGCCGCTGCCGAAGCCGTATGGTGAAGAAAGCAAGGCAGCAGCAAGCAGTGATGTGAATCATCCATCGCATTACAATATCGCCGGAAGAAAAGAATGTATCGTTGAAATGCTGGAAATATTCGGCGTGGAAAAGACAAAAGCATTTTGCGAATTGAATGCGTACAAGTACCGATACCGTGCAGGGCTGAAAGGTGATGCAGAAAAGGACTTTGCAAAAGCGGATTGGTATGAAGATTACAGTAAAAGTTTGGAGGAACAACATGATAAAGATTGAAAATTTGGAAATCTACGGTTGGGAAGCAGCTATACGTGGAATGCGAAATCCGATGAACAGCTGGAACATCTCTGATAGTTGCAAATGCATCCCCAATGATTGTTTAATGATTGTCAATGGTAACAATCCAGCGATTTCTTGCGATGACGGCAAATATGGCATTTGCCTTGGACTCAGGGATATGGCACTCATGAAAACACTTGTCAGGGCTGGTTCAGACCACTCCAAATTTATGCGTATGATTACGGTTAGTTGTGACATCACAGCACCGATGTATTGGTGGAAGGAGTTTGACACTTACAAAATTGGGACTGTTCGGAATTCCTGTTCCACGATGCACAAAATCGCCGAAAAAGAGTTTTCACTGGATGATTTTTCATATGAGCATTTATTTAATGAAGAATCTGGCGAAATCGCATGGGGCGATACAGTACCAGAAACAGTGTTGGAAGTTGTCGTAGATGCGTTAAATGTGTATAGAAATAAATATATTGCTGCAAAAAGCAAAAAATATTGGTGGCAGATGATTCAGCTTCTGCCATCCAGCTACAATCAGCGAGCCACAGTACAGCTGAATTATCAGGTGCTGCGGAATATGTACCACAGTCGGAAAAATCACAAGCTTGATGAATGGAGAGAATTTTGCAAATGGATGGAATCTTTGCCGTATGCAGAATTGATAATAGGAGGAATTTAAGATGATCAAAACAGTTTGCGAGAGATGTTGGAAGGAATGTACTACACATATTGATCTGTACTGCAA
>DYCW01000407.1 GCA_019417865.1 Ruminococcus sp.
TCATTTAGAATTATAATGCTATTTATCAAGAAGAAAACTCTTGAAATATTAGTTGAATAGCAGTTACTTATGCAGAAAAGAGGATTATAGAAATGACTGTTTTCTTTATAATTATTTTTGTATTAGCTTTCATCATAGGTATATTGAAATATTTTGTAGAGGATTCAAATAAAAAGAAATCTGTGACGAGTACTTCAAATATTAAGAATAAAAAATCTGATGATGAATTTGAAACAGATTTAGTTGAAATGAGTGAACACAGTCCAACTTGTGCTGAGTGTGCAAAATATCAGGGGCGTGTATATTCGATAAGTGGAAAAAGCAAGAAATTTCCAAAACTTCCAGACCAAATTGCCAAAAACGGTTGCGTACATGAAGGATGTCGACATAGGCTTTATCCATATTTTGATGGCTATTCTACGCCAAATTATCATGAAAATATAGTGGAATATAGCAATTCTCCTTTTGTAGATAATAGATCACCAGAAGAAATTGCAGAATATGAAAAAAACATAAAAGAAGCTGCTGATAGAAAAAGAGATTTTAATGAATATGAGCTTATAAAGCAAAAACTTCCTGATTATGCACCAAAATCATTAAGTGGATATCGTCGGATGAAAAATCTAAAATCTAAAAACTATCAACTCCTGAAAGAAAAATGTGCTAATTCTGGAATAATCATAGAGGAATCAGAGCAAAAATCAAATGAATTAGCAATAGTTGAGAATAAAGCTGCTGACACGCTATCAGCTGAAAACGAAACTGTTAGCGATTTGGTTACAATAGAAACTCCCACAAAATGGGAAATTGCTGTTTCCTTTGGAAAATCCACGTCTTCTAATTTTGATAGAGCTTTATACCTTGCTAAGAATGCAAAGCGTTATGAAGAAACTGAATACAATGGAAAGAAGGTATATCAAGCTTTCTTTTCCAGCGAACCTAAATCTTATTTGGAGTTTATAAAATTGTATGAGCTTGTTTCAGGATGGAAATCAACGAGCGTTACGATTAATGGGGAAATGATAGATAGGAAAATTATTTCTGGTCTTAATTGGTGCTACGGGGATAGGTGCAGAACAGGAAAAACAAATTTTTGTTATGGTGCAAGTGAAATGACAGACAATCCTTTTGGTTGCCATCGACTACAAATCAGCCGCTGCAACCACCCTTGGTGGCAATTTACAAATTATAATGGTGTTAATTATACAGTGGATAAAAAAGCAATTTTAGAAAGAGCAACAGACTATTCTACTGCATATAGGCTGTGTCCTGCTTTTAATTGGGAAAAAATTGTACATGCAATTGAAGAACTTCCAGATACAATAGATTCTATTGAAAGCTATGAATTAGATGGAAGCTTTTCTATCAATTTAATTGAATAATTGAAATAAATAATTTCAGCAATTTACCAAAAATTGAAAAGGTGCGATTTCAAATCGCACCTTTTCGGAGACAAAAACGCCCCACTGTGGGAACAGTGAGACGAAAAAAGAGGAATATGAAATAGAATCCATTGCAATTCTATTATAGCATATTCCTCTAAATTTTTCAAGGAGGAATTTTCAATGGCAAAAGCGAAAAAACTGCCGTCTGGAAATTGGCGTGTACGCATCTATATCGGAGACGATGATAATGGAAAGCATGTGTACAAATCTTTTACAGCCGGTACAAAGAAAGAAGCGGAATTTTTGGCGGCAGAATACAATCTGAAGCGGAAAGAAAAGCCTAAAGATGTGACGGTAGGGGATGCGATTGACGGGTATATAGCTAATAAGGATGGCGTTTTGTCACCCTCAACTATTGCTGGATACCGGAATATCCGTAAGAATCAGCTACAAGAATTGATGGATGTGCCGCTTTCCAAGCTTACAAATGTAATGGTACAAGCGGCAATCAATCGTGAAGCACATACACTTTCTGCAAAGTCTGTACGAAATGCACACGGGCTGCTGACTGCATCTGTTGCAATGTATATGCCGGATTTTGTATTTCGTACAACTCTGCCAGCAAAAGAGCACAAAGTAAAAGATTTGCCTAGTCCAAAGCAAATCATAGATGCCGTGAAGGGAACGGATGTGGAACTTCCAGCAATGCTTGCTATGTGGCTGAGTTTGCGGATGTCAGAAGTCAGGGGCATTCGATATAAAGATATTACTAAAAATGGTATTTTGACAATTCGCAATGTACGGATTGCAATGGCGGGGCAAATTGAAAAAGAAAAAACCAAAACATTCCATAGTACAAGGCAACTTGTGCTGCCAGAGCGTATCCTAAATATGATAGGTGAGGGCGAGCCGGATGCTTATGTGGTGAATCTGTCGGCGAGTACTATTTATAAGCATTTTGTGAATACGATACTTGAAAAAACAGGTAAACATATGACATT
The DNA here is from genome assembly GCA_019417865.1 of Ruminococcus sp. Taxonomy (GTDB): domain Bacteria; phylum Bacillota; class Clostridia; order Oscillospirales; family Ruminococcaceae; genus Ruminococcus_C. The sequence continues at coordinate 2,387 of DYCW01000407.1, forward strand.
TCACGACTTACGCCATGTCAACGCATCTATTATGCTGGCTCTTGGCATTCCTGATAAATATGCTATGGAGCGTGGTGGATGGTCTACGCCGTCCACATTAAAAAACGTTT
>DYCW01000408.1 GCA_019417865.1 Ruminococcus sp.
GTCTTTGCAGTATTCACCGCAGATGTTGCAAAGTTCGTAACTTTTTTCACCGCAAATGCAGTGGCAATTGCTGCGGCGATTGGCTTTGCGTGCTCCACAATTTCATCCAAATGCTCCGACACATAGTCAATGGCTTTTTCAATTTTCGGCATATATTTTTGTGCAACGGGAACTACGATTTCCGTTTCAATTTTCCGCTTTAAAGCTTCCATTCGGCTTCCCAAATCATCGTACTGCACATCTGCCATTTCTTCTAATGCGTCTGTGGTTGTGGAAATTTCGCCCTGCGTATTCATCAATGCATTAACGGCATCTTCTCCCAAATCCTCCCACATGGTGCCCATGAGTGTTTGCCCCAACACATAGCGGTCTTGTTCATCTTCGACTTGTGAAAGAGCCGTCATAATTTCCTGTATCGCTGCCTGTGCATCTTCCCCACCAGCTGCCAATTTGCCCTTGATTTCGTCCAGATTGTAGCTGGTATCCGATACAGTGGCATTGTAGTCTGCTTGTGCCTTTTCCAAGTCAATTTGTGCCTGTTCCGCCTTGTTTAAAGCGTCCTGATATTCCAGCGATGCACTGCCATTTTTAGAAAGCTGTTCCTGCACATTTTGCTGTGCCTGTGCGAGGTCAACTTCCGCCTTTGATACATCCAAGGCTGCCTGCTTCAACGCTGCTGCGTCCGTTGCAGATTCCGCAAAGCCAAGACCCAACGCCTGTAAAGCCTCATCTGCTGTGCCGTCGTTTAAGCGGATGTTCATTTCCTTGACGGCATCGCCCAGCTTGTCAACCGACCATGTGCCGTTCTGAACGCCATTTGCCAGCATGTTGAACATATCTTCCGCAGAATAGCCCAGATTGGCAAACTGGACAGAATATTCATTGAGTGTATCCAGCATATCGCCATTTTGGTCAAGTCCCTTTTGTGCCCCTTGTGCAATCAGATTATAGGCTTCATCGGCAGTCACACCGAATACCTTCATCAGTTGCGTGGCAGCCTGTGTGGATTCATTCAATTCATATCCAAAAGCATCCCGCAGCAAATATGCGGATTCTGTTGCCTTTTGTAATTCTTCATCCACTAAGCCTGTTCGCTTATAAATTTCTGCCACGCCTGCTGCGGTATCCTCCATGGATTCCCCGAAATTATCTGCGTACACATTGGATGCAATGCTTTGCAGGCTTTCCAACTCTGCCCCAGCTGCACCGGTAGAAGTTGCCACTTGATTCATTGCCTTTTCGTAAGATACACCAATATCTACAATTTCTTTTGCTCCATAAGCAAGCCCTGCGGCGGCTAAGGCACTTTGCATTTTTCCGGCTAGTCCATCAATAGATGTTCCAGCTTCTTCTGCTGCATCTCCAATGCCCTTGAAATTTTCACTGGCACTTGTACCGAATGCTTCCGCATTGTCTTGTACATCCTGCCAGGCTTTTTTCAACGCATCTGACGCATCCATACCCGCATCTTCATATGCCTTTGCAAGCCGTTTGGCTTGCTTTTCCATCGTTTCGAATGCGGCTTCTGCCTTCTTTTCTGCAACGCTGGCACTATCCGCAATGGCTTCCTCCATCTCCGCTAAATCTTTCTTCAAGCCATCCGTTTTAATGCCGGAATCAAATGCAATGGAACCATTTGTATCTGCCATTTTCTCACCTCACTAAAAATATTCTGCAAGTTCCGATGACGTCATCGGTGGTCGTGGAATTGCAATCGCATTTTGAATGCGAATCATCCGATTTCGTTCCTTATTATCTTTGATACTGCCGGTATTGATGCAGCGATAGGCAATCCGTTGCTTCACACTGCTATCCTCTGGCAGCCCCTCAAACAATGCCGTAAACACGAACCAGTGCAGGGAAGTGCTTTGCAAATGGATTTGATAATACCGCAGAAAATCCGCAAATAGATAGGCACTATCATGCAGATAGGAGAAAACGGGAGCTGCTCCAGCCCCCGTTGCTTTCCGTTTCGATTTTGGTAGTATTTCACAAGATGCAAATTCCTGCAATGCCAGATAGGCAGCCACCCGATTTGCCGGAATCGTTTCCCGATACCAATTCATGGATACTGCAATTTTTTCTACGTCGGTCAGTTCTTTCTCTTCGTGCAGCAGAAAAAAAGAAATCCAGTCCTTAAAATTGGTGTGGATGGGATAGCTTGTGCCATCCACATCCACACTTTCCGGCAATTTATCCGTTAGAATGTTGTACCAATCAGTCTGTTGGAGCATAGCGTTTCACCGCCTCTATCAGCCGTAGTTCACTGGAAAGCCGCTGCTCAAAAATGACTTTTAGCAACGATGAAAATACATCGTTATAAACTCTGCGGTTGTCTGGCACATTTGCAAAGAGTTTTTCAGATGTGCCATTGCCGAATAGAGCATCAAAAAAGGTACGATAATTTTCGCAGTATGCACGAATGGCTTCTGCTTCATTTTTGGCTGCAAATTCCCGATTGGAAATGGTAGCAGAAGCGGCTTGATACCGCTCCATGAATGCTGCATCTTCTGCATCAACTGGCAAAGAATAGCCATTGATTTCCCATGTATTTTTTTCTTCCATATTGATTATCAGCTCTCAATCGTTGCCGTCTGTCCGTCAGTTGAAACGTGTGCACGGCACTTTGTTTTCTCGCCTCTCGACTTGAAATCGCCGCTATAAGTCATGCAGTCCGTGGAATCGCCGTTGCTGCTCGGAATAATAGCATAATTTCGTACATAAGCGTCACAAATTACGCCAGCACCTGTTCCATCTGGATTCGAACTGCCGCCAGGGGCGGCTGTCGCTGTAGACAAATCCACTACCAAAATGCGGCGAACCGCATCCGAACCGATTAACTCCTCTTCTGTAATTTTTACAATTTCTTCAAGAGACGGCTGCCCAATGTAATGGTCGAAATTGTACCCAATGCTTTCGGAATATCCCGTGACGTCCGTCCGTTCTGCATCCTCGTCGACATACCGCCGACCGTATTCCGTCGCATTTGCATTATGTGTCTGCGTTGTAAAGCCTTCCAAACGCTCAAAATGAGAGCCATCCGTGTCTTTGACTTCCATAAATAAAAGCTTTTGGGAACGCTTTTTTAGTTTTAAGCTATCAATGCCCTTACCCATTCAAATACCTCCATGATTGTAAATATGTAATTCGCAGCTGGATTTGATAGCGTGACGTCTTCTCCGTCACTTCTAGTGCATATCCGCTACTGATGACCTCAATACTTCTTACTTGTTTGCCCTCGCCGAAATCTGGATAGCTTTCATTGTAATCGTTTTTTTCAATCCAATCGGCGAATTTTTCATAAAATTCAGAGTTTAGGATATTTTGTATCACATCGTGCCCGTATGCCTCACGGCTGCCGAAGGCAAACTCCAATTGACGGATACTGGAACCATCTGCATATTTCTTTACGATTGGTTCGCAGGGGAGCGTATCAATGGTATACTCGATTGGGTCAACGCCCAGCCGGTCAACTCCTAAAATCCGATTATTTTCCAACAGGGGACAGCTGGCAAAGTAATCCCACACCGCCTGAATCATCGACATACCATCACTTCCCATCTATCATTTTTTGTGTACCACGCTGAATTTCCTTTCCATGTGCTGTCATGGCACGCTTGAGCCAATATCGTCCACGCTTACCGGATGAAAGCCCTTTGTAGTACTGCCGTTTGGCGTAGGGGGCAATCCAGCGAATGCGACCGCTGCCCACCTTTGTGCCCAAAATGCCGGAATCCCGCAGCATACCAGTTTTGAATGGAATGTACGGGTCGCATTTCCGTAGAATTTCGCTGTCCAAAAATTTTTGTGCCTTCTGCAAGTGACTAGAAAATACTTTTTCAGATGGCATCTTGATTTTGAATCCGAAAATCAATTTGCAGTCACCTCAATGTGCTGTACCTCCGGCGAACCATAGCGGCAGTCTGCAACGGCTGTAATGGTGTGCTTATTCCGTGATGTTTGAATTTCCTGTATCGGCAAATCTGCTGGTACAATGCCACGGCAAAGAATATCCTCCCGAATCGGCACATAGTCTGCTACCGATTCCACAGGAATGCATACATAAATGCTATCGCTTTGTTGCATTTCTTTTCCACTCTGGCTGCCGCCAATGGATTCCTCCCAATACACATTCTGAATGATATGGCGGCTGAAAATCGGCTTGTGGTTTGCAATTTCTTCTTGATGATAGATGGTAATTGCTTCACAATTTGTAAAAATCAGTCACACCCCCTATAAAGCAGCCCAGTCCGCCCTAAATACTGCATGCAAATGCTGTAGATATAGTCGAAAAAGTTGGATTCATTTCCCAATAGTGCTGCCAGTTCCTCCGATGGCGTGCCATAGGTAATGCTGTATTTGCTATTGGTTTCCGACTTTTTCAAGCGGCTGCTACCGTCTGTGATGCCGCCGCCAGCTCCATACACTTGATAGAGCCAAAACGCCTCCGCCAACGCACAGCAGCACTTTTGAACGTGCTCTTGAAACTGTTCCGGCACGCCGTTTTCCAGTCTGCCGAACGTAGCATTATCCATGTACTCCGATGCACGGGCGGCTGCCGTGCGGAATGCGTCCGCATCGGCGATTTTTTGCCCGTAAAATGATTCCTGATAATAAGAAAACTCAGCATAAATCATTTTGTATCCTCTGGCTTTTTCTCCTGTTCTGGCGGCTTATCCGGATTCGGATTCTGCTTTTTCTGCGGTTTCATGCCGATTGTCTTCATGAAAATGCTCCTTTCTTACGATGCCGCATAAGAGCAGTAAATGCCCTTCACGCCATTTTCCAATGTGTCTGTCAAGCCGTATGCACGATAGAAAAATTTCCAGGCATCCATTTCCTGATTTTCCGTAGGAGAAATTACCTTAGAAACAACATGCTTTGTCACCTGCAATACAGCCGGCTTGTGAATAATCATGTAATTGATATTCTTTCCAGCTGTTGCCTTTTTGTATCCGCCGATTTCCTCACCGGTTGTTCTGCCGTCTAGCAGGTCGATTGCTGTATAGAATCGTGTTTGCGGCACATCAATAATAGCGGCAAAGCCTTCCATCATGCTGCGGCTCTTGTAAGTATCCAATGCCTTAATCATGTTGTGCAAGGTTGGCGTCAAAAATAAATAGCGACTTTCCGCATTAACTTCCGCTTCATCCATTTCAGAATTGGCATGCATAATGGATTCCGTCACATCTTCTACAACGGAAAAAGTTTCCTGCTTACTCAGAATACCCGTTGCACCGGCATAGGTTGCGAATCGCATGGCGTCCATTTCCGGCACGACTTTGTGCTTCATAAATTGATTTGCCAGCAAGCCAAATGCCTTGTCGATGGTTTCCTCATTGTCCATTGCATCAACAGAAAATGTTCTGCCACGGTCATAGTTGAATTTCACGGATTCCCATGTGAGATTGGAAGAGCCTTCGGCATAGCCCTCTGTACGGCTGTATTCGCCCAGCCCATCCATATCACACTTTGGAATCAGGATTTCATTTGCGTTCGTACCTGGTCGTGTCCACTGGCTGCCAGATTCCAATACATTTGTCTTTGCCGTCTGCCGATACGCTTCATCCAGCAAGGTGGTATGTCTGCTTGCTAATTCAAAAAGATTTGGCATAAAATATCATCCTTTCTTTATTTCAGCTCGTAAATGCTCCGAAGCTGTTTCATTTGTTCTGCATTAGAAGTCGGGGAGACGCCTGGCGTCCGTCCCATGAATGGCTTAATTGGTTCGGCGGGCTGGAATGCATCCGCATGGGATTCACGGAATGGTTTCAGTACATCATCCGCTCCGACCAGCTTGTCGCCATCAAATTGCAAGCCCTTTTCTGTCAACAGCCGTGCAACGTGCTGCTCATAGATTTCATCCCGTAAGCCGAGTGTTTTGACGTACTGTCCAAGTTTTGTCTGATACTCAAATGCCTTACGGTCTTTTTCGGACTGCTCCAATTTTTGCTTGTAGTCTTCTACACTTGCTTTGATACCATCAATATCCATATCCTTGTAAGATTGGATAGTGGCATTAGCAGTGTCAAGGCTTTTCTGCACTGCATCAAGCTTCTGCTGCAAAGCATTATACTCTTCCTCCGTGTAGGTTTTGGCTGCTGGTTCTGTTGTGCTGGGTTCTTCCGATGCAGATTCCGCAAAATACTGCATCGAGATTCGCAGTGGCTTATGTTCGTACATAAATTCTTGCTCCTTTCTGATTTTTGGGTATAAAAATAGCACCCTCGTTTCCGAAGATGCTAATTTATTCATTTTCTTTGGTGTCTGTAATTGCTTTGTAAATATCGCACATAACAGCACACAATCCGTTGTATCCGCATCTGTCATCATAGAAATCGCTGATTTCAAGTTCTGACATTTCTTTCAGTTTGTCAAACAGAATCTGTTTTGCTTCTGCTTTCATATCATTTTCCACATTTACACCCCCATCATGAAAACTGGCATGAAAAAAGCACCCTCTCGGATGCAACTTGACTTATGTTTTGTCAGTGTTAATCGTTGGATACCACTGTAAATGGCTGAATCATCTCTGGCAGGAAGTTGATTTCATAGTGATACGGGTCAACGTGTGCACCGCTGATGTCTTCTACCGTGTAAATCGTCCATTCGTTCAGATAAACGTAATTCACCTTATATTCGTTCTGACCTGTTTCCAGCGTGACAACTAATTCGTTATTGCTGTTAGAAATGGAGAAGTATCCGACCATTTCCAAAATTGGTTTATCAGAACGGGCGTTAATGACGGTCAGTCGCCGTTCCACGTTGAAATAGTCTGCTTCTTTCTGTACGTTGTATCTAGCACGGTCGGATTCTCGCCCACATCCCGTAAATGCAACACAGCAGCACGCAACTGCCAACA
>DYCW01000409.1 GCA_019417865.1 Ruminococcus sp.
CATCAATGATTGCATCCCATTTCATGGAACGAAAGGCGAGTAAAATAGTAAGACCAGTAGAACCGCCAAGTAAAAATAGCTGTATGAGTGAAAATGATGCAAGATTTGTACAAACACCCATACCGAACAGCATCAGCCACCACTTTTTTTCCCATAACACGTCATAAAGCAATAGTGGAAGTGCACAGATTGCTGGTGGAAATAAGCTGCAAAGCAGAAAAAAACCACCTATCAAGATTTGAGCGGTTCGTTTTCCACGATAATATTGTATTGCAGCTGAAACGATAACAGAAAGCAGCAGAGAAGTGATCGCAGCTAGATTGCTAACAGTAGTTGAAAACATACAGCAGAGTATCATCAGCCAAAGCAGAATGATTTTGTCCAATAGTTGCTGCAAAGCAGTCATCCCCTATCTTTTTTCTTTTATAATACCATTTTTGATGAAAAAAGTCAATTGCAAGGGTAGAATGAAAAATAAAAACCATGCCGATAAGAAAGAGCAAATCGGCATGGCGAAAAGACTTTTATTTAATTGCGACCAGATTCATTATAGGTAACCCACTGATATTTTGCAGTCAGCGGCGTTTTGCCGTCATAGGGCTTCAGCCATCCGTCAACGCCGGTACCCGGCCATACATTCATCATGATTTTTCCAGGTGTGGAAGGAATGTTTTGTGTTGCCGTGTAAACTGCTTTGCCGTCTACATACCAGGTGATAGAATCTTTCTGCCAGTCAAACCCATAAGTATGATAGCCAGTAGAAGCATCGAAACCTAAATCATACATATATTCGTGATTGCCGACTCCATTTGTATAGTAGTTAAACTGTACTTTTGTGGTGTCCTTTCCAAGGATTTCTACGTCAATTTCGTCCCATGGATTGTTATCACTTGGTCCGGTATAGGTGAAGAAGGACGAAACCACGCCGTCATTCTTGATTGCCTGCATGGAGGTTTCGTAGTAACCATAGGAATAGAAATCTGTTGTCCGGTATTCTGCACCAGAATAATTGTACTGTCCGGATGTGTCCTTGTCAATGGTCAAATTCAAAGCAGAATCTTGGAATGTCGCATTGCTACCTCTCCAAACACAGTCGAAGCAGGAGCCGTTTGACCAACCATCCGATGCAAAGAATTCCTTTACTGCCCCTTCTCGGAAGTTTGCATACATGGTGGCATTGGTATTTGGCTGTAAGCCAGGCTGCGGATCAGGCTGTGGGTCAGGTTTCGGATTGGAAGGAGAGAGCAGTTTTTGCTTCAGGACACACAGGTCAATGACATTGACTACAGAATCCTCATATAAATCTGCACGGATGCCCTGTTCTTCAGTCAGTGTTGCTTTCCGGATGAGATATTTCTGTAACAGAACTACATCGGCAACAGTTACACTGCCGTCCTGGTTGACATCGCCCTTTTGGGATGCAGAACTGTCTGTATCGGTGAGGGATAGCAGATAGGTCAGCGGAGAATTCCAGTAAATTGTGATTTCATTGGTGGAATAGCTTTCTGAGTGGTCTACATAGCATTTGGCATCTGCTGTCGTTGCCAGATATGCCTTTGCAGCAGGATCTTCCAGATGGGAGTTGACACCGCCGACCAGCATGCCTTCCATTGCCTGACTTTTTGCCATGGACGGGCGATGATGCGGGTTCTGCGGAGAAACAGTACCATATCCGGTGACAAAACATTCCCCGACTGGGTTGTTGCCAAGCAGATAATGCAGATTGGATTTTGCAGCTGTCAAATATTCTGTATTTCCAGTCAGCTGATATGCCAGTCCAAGAATGATGCCGGAATTTGCAACAGTCATATTGCTGCCCCAGTTAAAGACAGAAACGGCAACGCTGTAAGGATTATTTGTGGTTTTGGTCACAAAGGAATCAGCCTGTGTCATAACAGCATTTTTCGCATTGGTATAAGCAGTAGAACTGGTGTCTGCGTTGTCCATGGTCAGAATGGCAATGTTGCCGTAATCGCCGACCGTTGACCAGTCCAGACCAGTTTTCACTGTCATTTGTTCTAGTGCATTTAGGTAGGTTGTGGAACCTGTTGCACGATACAATTGTGCTGCTGCCCAGTAACGTTCATCTTTGTCTGAAGTATCTTGGTAAGCACCAGTGGTAATGTCTTCTGGATTTTCAAAAATCAGGTTGGGATTTTGTTCCAAGAATGCCCATGCCCGTTCTGCGGCTGCCAGACAGGTATTGGCAAAATTGCTGTCGATCCCCTGATAGAATTCATACGCCATTGCCATTGCTGCACAGAAGTCTGCGGTTGCCGTAGTGGAAACCGGTGTTACGATCAGCTGTGCAGTTTCCTTTTCCGGCATCACATAACCTGGGAAGTTTTCACAGGTTACCTTGTGATAGACACCGCCAGAAGCGGCTTGCATTTTCAGCATCCATTCCAGTTCATAGCGAGCTTCGTCCAGAAGATCCGGCACACCGTTGCCGCTCTCCGGAATACCGATCTGGTCACTGTAGGCAGAAGAATTGGTTTGGTAAGCATACAGCAGATCTGCAATGGTCTTTGCAGCCGGTACCACATACCGTCCATAGTCACCAGCATCGTGCCAGCCTCCGCTGACATCAATGGTTTCCGAGGTGCCGTAAATCAGGGCTTGTGTATTGTGGCAGGCAACGTGTCCGAAGGTATCATCCGTTACTTCTGTTCCGCAGCGTTGCAGATACAGCATCTTGACAGAATCATCCAGTAAATCACTGTAAACGGTATCGGAAATTTCAAATGGATAGGAATCATCCAGACTGCCACACTGAATGTAATAGGTACCCGGTTCTGTTACAGCAGAAAAATCCCCGAACCAGTCTATTTCATCGGCACTGGAGTTCTTGGTTTGTCCGTAGAGTTCTCCTGTATAGACCGATTTTCCGGTTGCAGCATTGACAACCGAGAAGGTGGTTTCGCTGGTGACATCTCGAAAGACAGCGATCTTTTCATCCTGTGTCCGGTAGCCGACCTGATCGGTGATGATAGGAGGCTCATAGGGCTTGATTTCTGAATAATCCACATTGGTATCATCAATTAGTTCTAGTGATACATTATCCAGATAAATTGTATGTTCCGGCAGTTCCGACCCTTGATAGCCGCAGTTAAAGACCAGTTTGGACATGATATCTGTATCGGCTGCCATGGTAAAAGTATAATCTACCGTCTGCGGTTCTGCAGTTAGCTGTAAACTCTTCCAAGTATATGCCTGATAGGTGCCGCCGTTTTGTTGTATCATTCCTTCTACTTCTCGATCCGTGGTAGAAGAAATATCGTAGGTTAAACGATAGACGCCGTTTTTGTACAGTGGGACGCTGTCATATCCCACTTGCACGGAATAGTTCAGTGTGCCAACACTGCCAATGGTCAGAGCCAGTTTTCCGTTTTCTGTTTTTAGGGAACAAGAGCCACCGCTTGCCTTATAGGTGGACCAGCCAGAATATCCGCTGTCAAATGTTTCTAATAGAATGCTCGTAGAAGCGGCTGTACCTATGATGGGCAGGGTAGTGAGTCCGGCAGATAATATCAAACAAGATGATAATACTGCAAGACTTTTTTTGAATGTATTATGGTTACACATTATTACTTCCTCCTTTTTGTGATAAACAAACGCATCTGTATGATGAAACATACACAAATTTTATGAACCAAACCCGTCTCTTTGTTACTAATATACCATAGAACATCGAAATGTAATATCATTTTTTTGTGATTTTTATTGAAATTTTGTTGCATCTTCAAAAGAACTGTGATAAAATAGAAGACGAGAAGGAGGGTGCATATGGACATTGAAAAAAAATTGGCTCATGTAGCATTTTTAAATCGGGAGTACCAGGTTTCTCATCTCGCTTATGAGCGAGAAATGGCATTTTTTCAAAGTATTCAAATGGGAGATATGGAAGCCGTGAAACACCTGTTCAAACCGTTGGATAGTCAGAAAATGGGGATTTTGAGCGATAATCATTTGTATAATTTAAAATATCACTTTATCATTACGGTTGCCCTTGTCACACGTTATTGTATTGAAGGTGGGATGGAAATGGAAGAAGCCTTCAATCTCAGTGATATTTATATTCGCAGTGCGGATCGCTGCCATCAGGAACAAGAAATTGCCCTGCTGCATCGAGAGGTCATAGATGATTTTACACAGCGAATGCAGATTATTCACAAAAAATCACTCTATCCAAAACCGATTCTGATTGTGCTGGATTATATTTATGACAACTTACATACCAAAATCACATTAAATGCATTGGCAGAACAGGTTCATCTCAGCCCCTCTTATTTATCAAAGTTGTTTCACAAAGAGATGGGGCTTACCATCTCCAATTACATTCGCAAAAAACGTATTGAAGCGGCTGAAAATATGCTGAAGTTTTCGGACTATTCCTGTGCAGAAATCGCCAATTATCTCTGTTTTAGTTCCGAAAGCTATTTTATTCAGGCATTTAAAAAAGAGACTGGCGATACGCCAAAACATTATCGGGAAAAATTTTTTCGCCGAAATTGGAATATACAAAAATAAGGATAGAAAACGGAGATCGTCATCTATTTTTAATAGTAAGGATTGATACGTTATTTTTTTGATTTTATAATGTAATAGATTCAACCTTGACAGATGGAAACAGATGTGGTAGGATTAGTTATACTTACAGAAGGAGAAGGGAGAACCGGATCATGAGATTCATTTTAATTCAAGGGATCACAAGAAGCATGCTGCAAATTGGAAACCATTTTGGAAGAGAAAAAGAAATAACGTTGTATGCTATTCATTGCAGCAAACAGGTGAGGGGACAGGCATGATAGAAGAGATTTCCATACAAGAACTGACGAAACAAAAGCCGGATACTTATTTGTTGATTGATATGCGGGATAGAACTGCATTTGCACTGGGGCACATTGACGGAGCTGTAAACATACCGCAGCAGACCTTGCAAGAACAGGCGGAAACATTACCACAGGATAAAATGCTGGTGATTTATTGCCGCAGTGGGATTATCAGTGAGGAGGCAGCAGAATCTCTACGGGAGAAGGGGCTGTTTGCAGTAAATTTAATTGGTGGATATGTGCAGTGGCTTCAGGAAAAAATCAAACGGGAGTCCACATTGGAAAAGGCAGCGGAAGTAGAGCAGGGTTTGCGGAAAAAATTTCATCGCACCATTTTCAGCCGGTTTGCCAAAGCGGTTACAACCTATGAATTGATTCAGCCGAATGACAAGATTGCCGTTTGCATTTCCGGTGGAAAGGATTCTATGCTAATGGCAAAATTGTTTCAAGAACTGCATCGGCATGGGAAATTTCCGTTTTCATTGGTGTTTTTGGTGATGGATCCCGGCTATAGTCCGGAAAATCGTCAAATCATCGAATCCAATGCGAAGCTTTTGCAAATTCCCATTACCATTTTTGAAACCAATATTTTTGATTCTGTCTATCATGTACAGAATAATCCCTGTTATCTCTGTGCCCGCATGAGAAGGGGACATCTGTACAATCAGGCGAAGCTTCTAGGCTGTAATAAAATTGCTCTTGGACACCATTTTGATGATGTAATTGAAACAATTTTAATGAGTATGATTTACGGCGGACAGGTGGAAACCATGATGCCAAAGCTGCATAGTGCAAATTTTGAAGGGATGCAGTTGATTCGACCGATGTATTTGATTCGAGAGGCAGATATCAAACATTGGTGCCGGTATCATGATCTGCGGTTTATTCAGTGTGCCTGTCATTTTACAGACACTTGTACCACCTGTGAACCAGACAGCCGAAATGTATCCAAACGGCAAAAAATTAAACAATTGATTGCAGAATTGGCAGAGGAAAATCCGCAGATTGAAAAGAATATTTTCAGAAGTGTGGAAAATGTCAACCTGAATAAGATTATTTCCTATCAGCTACATCATGAGAAACATAGTTTTTTAGATGATTATGAAAATTAAAACAAAGTTCAAATATGGGAAGTCCATTTTTTAATAAGTAATCAGGATAGGAATGGAAACATACAAACATCGTTAAAAAAATAGCATAGATTTTTTCCCTGATTTCTGGTATGATAAATAAAAAGTATGTTATCCTAACCGTTGAAAACAAAAACAACTGCGTGGATTGCATGCAATAGACTGTGTTTTTTTCAGGAGGGAGACCGATTTTATGATACAGCTGGAGCATATCACATGGACGCTGCCAAGCGGTGAACCATTGATTCGAGATATTACACTG
>DYCW01000041.1 GCA_019417865.1 Ruminococcus sp.
GTATATTCCTTATAGCTTAGCTCTTCATGTGGCATTGTTAAAACCGGAGAAGCAGACATGTTTAATTCCTCCAGTTCTTCTTGCTCCATCAACAGAAAATAACGATCCTGTCCCGGTTGATCCTGAAACCAATTCCAATTGCTCTGATAGAGACTTGCAGAAACACCGTCGCTATCAGAGAAATCCACAGATCTTGCCTTCACCTTGGAATCCTCTAATACTGTAATCGCCTGTGCATGCCAGAAACCTGCATAACCATAGGTTAAATCCTGTTCTTTCAAATATTCCCCTAATTCATAGTTAACATTCGTCTTATAGAAATCTTTCGGCATTTTTACCACTTGCCAGCCACTTTGCAAACAGAGATAGACCAATGGAATACAGAGCAAAATACTAAGCCGTTTGTATTCTACCTGGTGATACATCCAACGTAAAAAAGAAAAAGATACCAATACCCCAGTACAAACTGCCGGGGAAAGTCTCCAGTTTGCGACTGACAACAGTCCACAGAAATAGCCAACCAAAATAAACGCAGTTACAATAAAATGTGCCCAAATCAAAATCCGCATTCCAGTTTCCCTGATTTTGCGATAACAGCAAAGTGCAACTACTGGCATAACAGTCAAGAACAATGCATAAAAAATCGTTAGGATTGCTTGTACCCCTTCTATAGAAGCAAGATTATTCTGCTTATTGGTTTGCAGTCCAAGTAAATTTAAAAAGGCAAGTGGTAACTTTTCTACATGTGCCCACCATTCATTTGGATTAGAGAATTTGGAGTATGCTTCTGCATAAAGTGCTTTTACATCACCAGCAATGGCGGCACCAAGTTGTGTACCTAATAACAATCCAATCACACAAATCAGCAACACTAATAGTGAAGTATAATTTTTGTGATGACGAAATGGGGTTCGATAATCCAAAAACCGTTCACAAAATACACCACCAATAATAGGCAATGCAAATAAAGCGATGGCAGTAGTAGAATTAGTGCAACAAATTATAAAATCAACTGCAAGTAGTATAAAAAAGATAATTTTCTGCACACATATACGGTGCGTAGGTCTCCTTTCGCATAGATTTATAATTCGGAATACCAGAAATAAACCAATAAATAAGAAAAAGATACCAAGACTGTAATGGATAATATGACCCCAGAAAATTTCACGGAGTTTTTGACTGAGGCAAAGTGTCATCAACAAGCCACTTACCGTCACCGATATGCTGCGTAAACCAAAATGCATTTCCCGCAGCATCAGACAGAGAAACCCTACAAAGAAAACAAAGAAAGTTACCATGCCCAAGGTATGTGTCAACATGGAAATTCCAAAAAACGGAATCCAAATTTGCATAAATATATTTCCGCCGAATGGCATCAGAGCGGCATAAGTAAAATCAGGATTGATGAGACCTTTTCCCTGCATAGCTGCTTCTGCCCAGTAAAGAGTATCTGTACAGTCAGAGTGAAACTCACCCTTTGCTGGGAAAAAGATATAGTACATCACAATCGCTATGCTGCTCAAAAGCAGCAGAATCGGCCATATCACTTGAAAAAGCTGATCTCTCTTTTGCAGAATCTGTTTTTTCTTTGACAAGACATTCCCATGCCAAATTGGAACGGGTGCCTCTTCTATCTGTACAACAACATCCTGTGAAACAGAAGCTGCTAAACCCTGTCTTGGCATCTGTTCCAATGTAGGAATAGTACTTGACAACGTCTCATTTTCGTCCACTTGTGTTTCTCCTTTATTCTGGATATGCCATCTGTTCCGGTGTCCAATTTTCCAATATTGGCTGCATTTCCTTTGCAATTTTTTTTGCACCGGCTAAATCATGTGCCAGATAGTTGCCACACTCCTGTCGTTTGCTGCCTGGAATTTCCCTGGAAAATTGCAGGATAAATGCCAACGTTTCCTGTACTAGGCGAATGGCATCTTTTTTAGACAATGTATCTCTGGTCAAAAAATAAAAGCCTGTACGGCAGCCCATTGGTCCAACATAGACAATGGCATCAGAAGCGGACGTATTACGTACATATGTTGCAAACAAATGCTCAAATGTATGCAATGCATTGTCTTCCAAATAATCCCGTTCCGGATTATTTGGCACTTTCATCCGAATATCATAGGTGATGACATCTCCGTCTACTCTGGAAATGTACATACCTCGTTTTAAAGTATCATGGTTCACAGTAAAACTTGCAATCGTTTTCATGTTATGATCTTCTCTCCTTTTCTCTTTTATTTTTTACATAGATAATTTGTAACCCTCGCAGCAGCAATTTTTCATCTATAATCATTTTCCGCTTACAGCAAGGAACAATCACGGAGGCAATTTCTCCCGTTACAATTGCAGTCACCGACTGTTGCAGCTCTGCCTCAATTTGCCCCAACAGTCCGTCCAACGAACAGGCTGTTCCATACAATACACCGCTCTTCATACATTCAATGGTATTGCTGCCGATCCGCTTTTTCGGTTGTTCCAGTGCAATTTTGGGTAACTGTGCAGTTTGCTGCGTTAAAGCTGCCAAGGAAATTTTAACGCCCGGCAAAATCATGCCGCCAATATATTCTGACTTTGCATTGAGCACAGAGATCGTGGTGGCGGTTCCCAAATCGATGATGGCAAGCGGAACCGGATACTGCTGCAAAGCAGCAACCGCCTCTGCCACCAAATCACTCCCCAACTGGGCTGGGTTGTCGATACAAATTTTTAAACCAGT
Source organism: Ruminococcus sp. (assembly GCA_019417865.1). GTDB lineage: Bacteria > Bacillota > Clostridia > Oscillospirales > Ruminococcaceae > Ruminococcus_C. Next base: position 2,723 of record DYCW01000041.1, read on the forward strand.
ACGAATACCCGGTCCGACAATCATAACTTCTTTTCCTGTAATCATTTCTAATGCCTGCCGCACTGTATTGGTA
>DYCW01000410.1 GCA_019417865.1 Ruminococcus sp.
TCATAGATGCTTTCGGATTCGATTTGATGCCGGATGCAGCGATCCAATGCCATGATCGCTGCCACGATGCCGTCAATTTTCTCCGTGGATTTTTCCTTATCCGGTTTGATGTTTTCCGCTGGGTCTTTCCGAACCACTACATTTCCTGCCATCCACTTCAGAATCGGATTGCCTCCATGAATGATTTTGCCCGCCATCATCAGCCGATAGAATTCCTTGGAAGGCGGTGACATATCTTTGAATCCCTGCCCGAACGGTACAACGGTAAAGCCCATACCTTCGAGGTTCTGTGTCATCTGTGTGGCTCCCCATCTGTCGAAGGCAATCTCTCGAATGTGATACCGTTTTCCCAGTTCTTCGATGAAGGATTCAATGAATCCGTAGTGGATGACATTGCCCTCTGTGGTCTGCAAATAGCCCTGCTGTTTCCAGATAGGATAGGGAACATGGTCACGGGAGACACGCAGGTCAATGGTATCCTCTGGAATCCAGAAGAAGGGGAGCAGAATAAAGGGTTCAGTTTCATCCCGTGGCGGAAACATCAGAACAAAGGCGGTAATATCGGAAGTAGAAGACAAGTCCAGCCCGCCGTAGCAGTCTCTTCCCTGTAAGGCATCCAAGTCGATGGGCTTGTTGCCCTTATCGAATACCAGATCTGGAATCCAGCCGGTGAGGGAAGAGACCCACTGATTCAGACGGAGTTGTTTAAAAGCGTTTTCTTCTGCTGGATTTCGCAGGGCTTTCTGGTAGGCTTCCCGCACACGAGACACCGGAATGGTGACATCCAAGGACGGATTGGCAAGATACCAGTTGCGTTCCTCCTGCCAGTCTGCCCCATCTGGCAATCCGTAGAGTACCGGATAGAACGTGGGGTCGTATTTCCGATCTTTCAGAATATCGGAAGCCAGCTGATGCTGTTCAAAACAAATGGAGTTTCGGTCTGTTCCGGCAGTCGTAATCGCAACAAACAGCGGCTGGGCTCTGGCATCACCGGAACCATTTGTCAAAACGTCCCAGAGCTTGCGGTTTGGCTGGGCGTGCAGTTCATCGAAAATCAATCCGGATACATTGAGTCCGTGCTTTGTTCCAACTTCCGCAGACAGTACCTGATAAAATCCGGCATTTGCATAATTCACAACGCGTTTGGTAGAGGGAATCTGCTTGCAGCGTTTCAGCAATGCCGGACACATCTGAATCATTTTCGTGGCTACTTCATACACAATGGATGCCTGCTGCCGGTCAGCGGCTGCTCCATAGACTTCTGCGGATGGTTCGCCGTCTCCGAACAGCAGATACAGGGCGATGGCAGCTGCCAGTTCACTTTTGCCGTTCTTTTTCGGGATTTCAATGTACGCCATGCGGAACTGCCGCATACCATCTTCCTGTACAATGCCGAACAAGTCCCGAATCAGCTGTTCCTGCCACGGCAGCAGCCAGAATCGTTTGCCTGCCCAGATGCCTTTTGTGTGGCGGAGCTGTTCGATGAAGCGGACGGCTCGGTCTGCTTTTGCTTTGTCGTAGTGGGAAGTGGGCAGCATAAAACGGGACGGCTGGTAGTCCTGTAGTTTGGGAAGTTCCTGCGGACGGGATTCCATCACGCATCACCTCCGCCCAGCAGGCTCTCCATTTCATCCTGTGTATCTGTATGGTTCTCGGAACAGGCAATAATCCGGCTGCGTGCCGATGGCGTTAAGCCGAATTGTGCTGCAATGTTCATCATAATTTTCAAATTGGATTGTGCAATCGAAACCTGTGGAACTTGCTGCCAGTAGCCGTTTGGAGTTTTCACCAGACTGCCGTGTTTCGTGAGAAACTCCTCCGCCTCTTTCCATCTGGCGTATGCCTGACAGTATCCGGCAAAGGCGGTCATGTCCATTTTTGTCAGGATGCCCATTTGTTCCATGCCTTTACAGAGTCGTCGCCACTCCTTTTTTGCCTCTGGTTCCAGCCACTTGGGGCAGGGAGGGGCTTTCTGTTCCGGTTTTGGTTCACAGGGATTCAATGGACGCTTGCCGGGGTTGCCTTCCAGTTCTTTAAGTGCGGTTGGTTTGGGTTTTCTGCCTCTTGTTGCCATATTGCCCCTCCTTTCGGGAAAATCTGGGTAGAAAAAGGGCGTGCAGGGGATGTCTGCACGCCTTGGGCGAACTTCTGCCCCAGTGGGGTAGAAGTTGATGTTCAAGTAATTCAGTTAGATTCTTTGCACAGTTCCTGCATCATAGCATCTACTTCTGTAAATCCGGGATATTGTTCCGGATGCTGCTTCATGGCTTCCACTTCTTCCATCGCTGCAATTGTTTCTGCATTCGGCATTTCGTTCATCGTCATATTTATGTTCTCCTTTTGAGGATAAGAAATTTTTCTATGCTAAATGTACCATTTTTTTCGCAGAAAGTCAACCGGCTGGAATGCGGTTTTTATCTTATCTGTGCTTGCATTGCATTTCCAATCGCTTCTGGAATTGGAACAGAAACCGCATTGCCAGCTTGTTGATAAAGCTGGGAATCGGAAACGACCGCTGCGGCTTTCTCAAACAGGGAATCCGGAAAGCCTTGCAGCCGGAAGCATTCTTTTGGCGTCAGACGCCGTACAGCAAATGCGGTGTCCTGTTGTAATACCACACCAATTCTGGCGTTGCAGGTCAGCGTTTGGGAAAGCTGTTTTCCCACTCTGCCTCGTCTGCTTGTAGAACCAAGGAACGAAAGCGAAATGGCATCCCCGTGCTGTGCCAGTTCATAGCCGGACTTCGTGCCGCTTTGCACCGGAAGCAGATACAGTCCGGTCTTTCCGGCAGTACCGCCGGAAGAACCCGTCAGCGTACAGGAGCACCCTTCGATGCTGTAGATACGATTTCCCTGTGAACCGCCAAGGAGCTGCCGTAGGGGAGCAGCTTTCGCAAAACAGTTTCGGAGAGGAAATACTTGCTTTCGACCACAGGTTCTAAGATGTCCAACAAGGTACACACGCTCTCGGTTCTGTGGAAGTCCGAAGTCTCTCGTATTGAAAACTTCATATTCTGTGTCGTACCCGCTCTCGGCCAACGCAGTTTGGTAGTCAAGGAAGTCCCATCCGTTGTGAGAGGAGAGCAGTCCCTTAACATTTTCAAGGATAAGCCATTCGGGTTTTTGTTCCGCAGAGACGGCTTGCAGCAGCCGGATGAGCGAGAAGAACAATCCGCTTCGGTCACCACGCAATCCCTCTCTTTTTCCTGCAATGCTGACATTCTGGCAGGGTGTTCCGGCTGTCCAGATGTCGGCTGCTGGGATCGTGTCGGGTGGAATGTTTGTAATATCTTCTGCATACCATTCTCCTTCCGTGTCATACATGGCTCGATAGCTTTTTACCGCAAACGGATTCTTCTCGCAGAATCCAACACACCGAATACCGGCACGCTGTAATCCCAGTCGAAAACCGCCGATACCGGAAAACCAGTCAATACAGGTCATTTCACGCATGGAGGGAATCCCTCCCGACCGCTGCCAGAGCCTCGGAAAGCAGGAGCTTCTGTCCGTTTCGCAGGACAAAGACTTCTGCATCGTTTCCGTTCTGATGGGCAACATATCTCGCTACCATGACATCCACAAACTTTGGGTCAAGTTCCATGCCGACACACACCCGTTGTGTTTCCTCACAGGCAAGCAGGGTAGAACCGCTGCCCAAAAACGGGTCTAATACAATGCCGTTTGTCATGGTAGAGTTCCGGATCGGATAACTCATCAAGCCCAACGGCTTCATGGTCGGATGTTCCTTGCTGGATTTCGGGCGGTCGTATTCCCAGATGGTGGTTTGCTTTCGGTCGGCATACCATTGGTGCTTTCCGGTTTTCTTCCAGCCATACAGACACGGTTCATGCTGCCACTGGTAGGGACTGCGTCCCAATACCAGAGCATTCTTTTTCCAGATACAGCATCCGGACAGGTAAAATCCGGCATCGTCAAATGCCTGCCGAAAGTACAGCCCTTTGGTATCCGAGTGGAACACATAGATAGAGCCGTCCTCTGCAAGCACTTCATGCATCTGCTGGAAGGCAGACAAGAGAAACTGGTAGAATTCTGCATCCGGCATATTGTCATTCTGAATACGTCCGGCGGTTTCCTCTACATTGACGTTGTAGGGCGGGTCGGTCAGCACCAGATTGACTTTGGTATCCGGCAGCAGGATTTGATAGGATTCCGGTTTGGTCGCATCCCCACAGAGTACAGTGTGTTTTCCCAAGTGCCAGAGGTCTCCAGCCTGTGAAAAACAGGGTTTCGATTGCTCTGCATCGGGAGAAAAGTCGTCTTCTGTTACGTCCTGCGAGCAGACACGGTTGAAGAGCTGTTCCATTTCCGGCGGTTCAAAGCCGGTAATGGTGGTAGCCAATTATATGCATATCCGATTTGACCGGTAAAAATGGAGAAGGAACCAAGAAAAAACAGGGGAAAATCAAATCAAAAAAGCCTGTCAGTCTATAAAAATAGGAGGTAACTCGCAAAGAAAAGAATCAAAAGGAGTCTGAAAAGAAAGAAAAAACCGGTCAAATCGAATATGCATACAATCTGGTATCGATACAAGAGGACTGGATGTCCTGCAGCAAATCAGCAAGTAAGGCTTCATCCCACGAGCCGGTGATTTTGTTCAGGGCAATGTTTAACGCTTTTTCTCGGTCTTTGTCGATATCCACGACCACGCAGGAAACTTCTGTCCATCCGAGGTCGGACAAGACCGTCAGCCGCTGATGACCACCAATCACGGTATGGTCAGCATTGACGATAATCGGGTCTACATACCCGAATTCCTCCAGCGACTTTTTGATTTTCTCGTATTCCTTGTCGCCTTTCTTCAGCTTCTTTCTTGGATTATAAGAAGCCGGTTTCAGAGCGGAGACCGGGAGAGTCTCCCATTTCATAGATTGTTGCATTTTCAAGATTCCTTTCGTTTTGGAAAACGGTGTTGTAAGTAGCAGGCTCGGCTGCAATAGATTCTTTTTTGGTTGCCATAGGCTTGAAAGAGCTGCCCACAGTGCCGGCATCGGAACGTGTAAATGGCAGATGGGTTTGGATTTGCAAAATCCGGATGCTGCTTCCACCACGCACGGCGGCAAGCGTCAGAACAGAAACTGCGGGGGCGTCCCAGATTGCTTGGTATCTTTTTACCGCATTCCGGGCAGAATTTCTTAGCGATTTCCGGAAAATCTTCTTCCGTAAAAACATCCATACAATTTGGCGAACAAGCTGAGCCAGCTTGACCGCAGTCCACCCACCTTTCTGTTTTCCTTTCTCGTTTTCTCCAAATGCCCTCAAGGGCGGTTTACGATAAAGCAAATTCGTTTTTTACAATTTGGCGAAATGTGTTTTTCATTTTATCTTACAGGTGCATGACAAAACAGAAAATAGAAATCGAAAAGGTTATAATTCGGCGAAAAATCGGGATTTTTCAATCTGGGCAAATTGGGAATCCCCCCCTTTTCAATTCTGCGAAAATCCTCACCATTGGGTAACGCCGGTCTTCTCAGAACGAGTTGTAGAGATTTTTCACCCCCCACCCCCCGAGAGAAGGTGGGGTATCCCCGTCAGTAGTGATAGGTGGGGTGGCTGTCTTCCGTCCATGTTTTCCGGTCGTGGCAGGGCTTACAAAGGGCTTGCCAGTTATTTTTGTCCCAGAAAAGCGTCTGGTCACCCCGATGGGGGGTTATATGGTCCACAACTGTTGCCGTCCGCAGTCTGCCAGCTGCAAGGCAGCGGACACACAGCGGGTGTGCCTGTAAATACTGTTTGCTGGCTTTCTGCCAACGCTTTGTATAGCCACGACTGTTTGCAGAGGGACGCTGTTCCGTTGTGGGATGCAGCGGCTTGTGCGTGTCACAGTACGCCTGTCCGTAGGGAACCAGTTCTGGACAGTTGGGGTGTTTGCACGGCTGTCTCGGCTTGTAGGGCATGCTGTCTCATCTCCTTTCTTGTCCCGCAATTATATTATACCATGCGATGCAAGACGAACAATCACGAACAAATACGAAAAAATACGAAAAAACACGAAGTGCAATTTTCACAAAGTTTTTTCTATTTATTTGTGCTATTTGTACAATCTAAGTAATTCTGTACAAATAGCAACGCATTGTCATGTAGGATTTGTGCATACCGTTCGCTGACATGCAGTTTCTTTGCAATGGCAGAAAAGGGGAGAGCACACTGGTACCGATACTCTAACACCATTCGTTGTTTGTAGTCTGGGACAGACTGTATCACGCTGTCAATCTCTTTTCGTTTTGTGATAAGCAAATCAATCTCCTCATCCAGCTCTCTTCCAAAGTCTATCAGTTTGCAGATGGATTTCTCCAGACTATGTACATCCCGACTGCCACCGCCGACTATTCCACTGGATGCGGTACACTTTTCCACAAGGACACGCATCTGCTCATAGCGGAGCAGCTTTGCCTGAATCTGCTGGTCGAGCCACCGTGCCTGATTCAGATATTCTTTTGCTGTCATGGAATCCCTCCTAACTCTGCACGGACAGCCCCCATCAGACTGTTTTGCGTCTGTTCTTTCTGCTGTAGCGCAGTTAAGACATGGTCATCCATTGTGCCTGCCGTGACAATGTGCTGAATGACGACCGTATCCGCAGTTTGCCCCTGTCGCCACAGTCTGGCGTTGGTCTGCTGGTAGAGTTCCAGTGACCAAGTCAGACCGAACCAGATGAGGTGAGAACCGCCTGCCTGTAGGTTCAAGCCGTGTCCTGCCCCTGCTGGGTGCAGCAGCCCGACCGGAATGCTGCCGGCGTTCCAGTCTGCAATGCTTTGGGCTGAATTAATGCACCGACACACAACCCCCATTTTCCGCATTCGCTCTGCAATCCGTGTCCGGTCGTGCTGGAACCAGTAGGCAACCAGAACCGGCTTTCCGTTGGCGGCTTCTACCAAATCCTCTAAGGCATCTAACTTTCGGCTGTGCAGCAGCAGAACTTGTTTGTCCTCTCCATAGACAGCCCCATTCGCCATCTGCAAAAGCTTGTTGCTCAGGCTGGCCGCGTTGGCAGCATCAATCTCTTCTCCCTGAAGCGAAACCACCATATCCTTTTTCAGCTTGTCATAGGTTCTGCGTTCGGCAGGGGAGAGGAACACCGGAACCGTCGTCATCAGACATTCCGGCATCTGTAAATGCTCCGCAGACCGCATGGAAATGGTAATGTCTGCAATCCGCTGATAGATGGCATCCTCCGCCCCATACTTCGGCTTGTAGCTGAATATGACTGTGCTGTTCCGCTTGTCCGGCAGAAAGAAGGTGTTCCGGTATTCGGACAGATACTTGCCGAGCCGTTGTCCCATGTCCAGCAGCTTGAACTCTGCCCATAAATCCATCAGCCCATTGGAGGTTGGCGTACCCGTCAGCCCCACCATTCGCTGTATCTTCTTCCGGACTTTCATCAACGCCCGAAACCGTTTTGATTGATGGGATTTAAAACTGGATAGCTCGTCAATGACCACCATGTCAAAATCAAAGGGCAGCCTGCTCCCGTTCACCAGCCAATCCACCTGCTCCCGATTGATGACATACACCTCTGCCTGCTCCTGCAAAGCTGCCCGGCGTTCCGCTTCTGTACCGACCGCAACCGAAAGCCGCAGGGGACGCAGATGCTCCCACTTCTGGCATTCCGCTGCCCATGTGGTACGAGCGACCCGCAGGGGAGCAATAATCAACACCTTCTGCACCTCGAAGCTGTCAAATATCAGGTCGTTAATGGCAGTCAGGGTAATCACCGTTTTCCCTAACCCCATTTCCAGAAATACCGCTGCAACCGGATGGGTTTCTATAAACTCCGTTGCATACGCCTGATAATCATGAGGAATGTAATGCAGTTTCATCACCCGCTTTCCAGCCATCACAAAACACATCTACCTGCTCAGCGGAATCCAGACAATAGACCAGAAATCCGAGTTTCTCTAACTGCTGTTTTCGCAGAATCTGGAGTGGGCGAAGATGCTTGCCGGGGGCTTTCAATTCCACAAAAATCACCTGACCTTCTGGGAGCAGGCAAATCCGATCCGGCACGCCATCTGTACCGGGAGAGACCCATTTCCAGCAACGACCGCCCATCGCCTTGATTCGCTGCACCAACCGATTTTCAATTTCTCTTTCTTGCATCGTAATCTCCTTTGATGACAACTTTGATGACAACCTCCGAAATTTCCTATACGCGCGCGTATGCGTGTGTACAAGCTCTCTATCCCTCTTTTTATATCAAATAAAATCCTTAGGAAAATTCTTGTCACACTTGTCGCATACCGCCGTTTTTGTCCTAATTTCCTTTACTTTTTTGTGCGACAAACTGTGTGACAGATTGTGTGACAAATTTTACTTGTCTATAGCTGCCCTGTGTGACAGCTTTTCGCTGTATTCTTGTCACAGGGCTCGTCACGCTACTTTTTCCTTGATTTTTTGATTTTTCTGTACACTCTCTGCTGTCCATATAATGCCATACGGATGCGCTTGTCGTCTTTTTCCCAACCACCAATTTTACTGATTAAAGCCGCTATCGCATAAGAATCCGCTGCCTTCATAGAAGCCATATCCCGTTCAAAGCACTCACACCAGATTTCCATATTGCAGACAGTTTCTCTCTGCTTGACACCCGCTGCTTTTCCGTCAAACTCTCCGCAGTTTAAATAGTTTCTTCTCTCATAGAGGGAGAGTTCCTCCCAGTTCTCCGGCAGCGGCGTTTCCAGATACGCCCGTACCAGTCCTTCTCGTTCATCCGTTTCCAGTGCATTTGCCTGCTCCAGAGCAGCCGCTTTCGCTTCGCCACCCTCCAGATACAGTTTTTCTCCGGTGCGGTAATATACCAACGTTTCTGCCCAAATCTGCTGCACGTCTTCCGTGGTCATCTGCCATGCCTTTTTTACCGAATCGCCCGTCATCCGCACCGGCCAGAATCGCCGGTTTCCGGTAATATCTCTTAAAAATCCGTTCTCGGCATTGGTCGAGCCGACAATGACACATTGCCTTGGATGGCTCTCTACGGACACCCCATAGCTGGCACGATACTTGTCATCCACACGAGAGAGGAATGACTTTACAATTTCCACATCCGTCTTCCGCATCCCTGCCAGTTCGCCCAGTTCTAAAATCCAGTAGCCCTGCAATTTCTCCGGTCCGGACTTGTCCTTCATATCGGTAATGGACAGGCTGTCCGAGAACCAGTCTCCGGCAAGTTTGTAAAAGAAGGTCGATTTCCCGATGCCCTGCGGACCGTTCAGAATCAACACACTGTCAAACTTCGTCCCCGGACGATAGATGCGTGCCACAGCGGCAATCAGCATTTTCCGCATGACGGCTCTGGTATAGGGGCTGTCCTCTGCTCCAAAGTAGTCGATGAGCAGGGTGTCCACTCTGGGTACCCCGTCCCAGTCCGGCAGGTGCTCCAGATATTCCTGAATGGGATGATAGGCACGTTCTGCGGCAACCGCTGTGACAGCGTCCTTTGTTTTGGTCGGCGTATAAATCCCATACCGCTTGTTCAGGTATACCTTGAGCGAGGCATAGTCCGTATCATTCCAGCCGGCTTTCATCTGTGTCCAAGGCAGCCTGCCACGAGCGTCCATGCCGTCCCGGTGCTTGTTAAAGGCGATGCATTGCAGCAGGGGGTCGTTTCGCACAATCCGCACCAGATTGTCCAGTGAGGGCTTGAGGTTGCCGGTGCGGTCGTATTCCAGCTCGTTCTCCCAGTCGGAAGCGGGAGCAGAGGACAGGCCGTCTGGTTCGGGAATCGCTGTAAATTCTGCGGCAGCCTGTTTGCGGCGTTCCTCTGCGAGCACCGCTTTGACTTTGGCATCCTGTAGGGCAAAGTCCGTCATTTTCTGATAGGATTTCTTTTCGTCCTCCGCCCCGAACTTGTGCAGCCGCACCACGTCAAAGGCGTTCATCAGCCTGCCGGAAGCAGGGTCGGTGGCGTGGTGACTATAGGCAAAGGTTTCGTCATAAATCACCACACCGGCAGAGGAATCCGCTGGTATGTAGTCATAGCGTCCGGATACGGCGGACGGGGCATAGACGTCTGACAGGAACGTATCAATGGCATCTGTGATGGCATACGCCTTGCAGAATGCTCCGACAACGCCTTCCTTGGTCAGGGGGTCTTGCTGTTCCTTGACAGCCCTCTGAATGGCTTGTGCCTGCCGAGAGGAGACCGGATAGGACGACACATCGTGCCAGTCTGCATATTTGGCAAGGTATTCGTCCGGATTCAGCAGCGTGCCTTCGATGTTGACAAAGACAAACTCTGCCCCTCTGGACGTAGACGGCCAGTACATGAGCCGATGTGGTTCATAGGTGGTATCGTCAAAGAGATCCATGCCGATTTCGCTTGCCAGCATACGGGCAACGGCAGGGTATTCCTCTTCGGTGACCTCTCTGCTCAGCGGCACACAGAGCCGCAGGCGAGGGGACTGCGGCGTGTGTTTGTGGGTGGAGTAGATGCAGCACTGGAAGTCGTAGAGGGTCTGTATGGTTTCGACCGTTTCGGGCGTAGCATCGTCCATATCCAGTGTGAGCATACTTCGGCAGAGGACGTGGTTCTTTTTTCGTCTGCCGTCTTTCAGATGACCGCCCACGAAACCGCCGATGTCCTTGATGGCGTCCTGCTGGACTTTGGGAAGGCTGCGGAATTCGGCAGCGGTTTCGGCAGTGTAGAGGGTCTGGCTGACCCGTTTGCAGAAGTCTTCCCATGTGATTTCGCTGTTTTTCCATTTGGCTGCGGTACGGGAGATGCCGTATGCGATTTTCATAAAATATCCCCTTTCTGATGTTTGTAAGTGGCTGCACCGCCGAATGGCGACTATGGTCAAGCTGATTCAGCTTGGCGAGGGGGATGCAAGGGGGGCAAGCTGCCACCCTTGCAAAGCAAACGAGTTGGAATCGGTAAATGAACGAGGACAAGATACCGCTGTCCGCCCTCCGAAAAAAACAAAACGGTACGAAATGAAGAAATTTCGTGTCGTCAGACTGCAAATTGCGGTACAGAACAGGGCGGACAGCGGACACAGGCAGACAGCGAAGCGAATCTGCCGGACGGCACGGACAAGGTTTCCCGAAGAATGCGCGTCCCATTCCTCTAAATGAAGCGGTCTGCACGCCGCCGGCAAAAGGGGGCAAGCCCCTGCTTTTGCCTGTGTATCCGTCCATCGCCCCGTGTGCAGCCTTGCTGCAAATTCGATAAGCATATTTTAGAAGGACGATGGACGGAAGGTAGATTCTCGTCCGGTTTCCTTGTTTGAACTCGCTTGCTTTGCAGGGGGCTGTTCGCCCCCTGCAACCCCTCACTTCTTTTTCTTTTTCCTGAAAAAAGAAAAAGAAGCAAAAAGAATAAAAGATTTGCCATTCGGCGGTGCAGCCGTTTCCTTTCTTTTTAATCCATCTTTTGATACCTCCTGCAAGCGTAGCCATCTGCCCGCAGCTGCAACCCTGCCGCCCATTCTGGCACGGTTGCCATCCGCCTGCAAACGTCTTCCACCTGCATGGTTTTTTCTGCTTCGATAATCAATTCATCGTGTACATGTGCCACAATTCGGGTATCCTGCAACTGTCGCATGGCATGACACAGAATGTCCCTTGCCATGCCCTGTATGATGTTCTCCACCAGTGTCGGGCCATACGTCTCTTTCCAGACCCATTTTCCGTCCCCCTTGGCACTCTGATAGGCAATCTGTTCTCCTCCGAAACGGTTCTGTACCAGTTTCGGATGCACATAGGACAGCCGCCGACCAGACAGCAGCCGAATCATCAGAAATCCATTCTGGCACGCAAACCGGATGCCATGTGTTGCCGTCCGGCTGCCGCTGCGGACTGCGGTCAGGGCAGCGTCTCCGATGGCTTTCCAAAGGGCTGTGATATGCGGATTGGCGGTTCTCCATGCCGAAACAAGCGGCTTCAGTTCCGATTCCTGCAAGCCCATTTCTAACGCCCCCATACTCTTCAAAGCCCCTGCTCCGCCGCCGTAGCCGAGTGCCAGCTCTGCAATTTTTCCCTTCTGCCGCAGATGGCCGTTGATGCCGTGCTTGACCACCGGCACACCAAACATCTGCGATGCCGAGGCACAGTAGATGTCCCCGCCCTGCTGAAACACGTCCAGCCGCCACTGTTCTCCTGCCAGCCACGCAATGATTCTGGCTTCAATGGCGGAGAAGTCTGCCACGAGGAATTGATACCCCTCTTTCGGGACAAAGGACGTGCGGAGCAGCTGCGAGAGCGTGTCCGGAATGTCGTCATAGAGCATCTCCATGGCTTCATAATCGCCCTGCTTCACGAGTTCGTGTGCCTGCTCCAAATCCGGCATATGATTCTGCGGCAGGTTTTGCAGCTGAATCAGCCGACCGGTAAAGCGTCCGGTTCTGCCTGCTCCGTAGAACTGGAACATCCCTCTTGCTCTGCCGTCCTGACAGGCAACCCGCTGCATCACGTCATATTTTTTCAGGGAAGATTTCGACAGCTGCTGTTTCAGGTCTAAGACGGTTCGCATCGGCTCGGGTGCAGTTTGCAGAAGGGCGTTTCGATGCTGTTTGTCCAGCGAATCCACTTCCAATCCGTTTGCGGTCAGCCACTGTTTCATCTGTGCCACGGAGTTCGGATTTTCCATCCCTGTTATTTCCTGTATCGCCTGTTTCAGCTGCTGTTGGGATTGCTTGACCATCTTCCGTGCCTGCTGGACAAATTTCATGTCCATCTGAATCCCACGGTCGTTGATTTGCTGGTCTAAGTGATATTCTTCCCAGACAAAATCCGGCACAGGGGCATGGGCAAGCCGCTTCTGAATTTGCAGCTCCACTTCCACATCTCGTTGGTTGTACTGCCGGAAGACTGCCCATTCTGCCGGATGGTCTTGCGGCAGCTGCCGTTTGCCGTTTTTGTCCGGAATGCAAAACAGCTTGATGCCGTCTTTGCCCTCCTGCATCTTCTGGTTTTCGAGTTGCAATGCCTGTCCCACACCATTCAGAGACATCGGCAGCCCCAGTGTTGCCGCCCAGACCATGGTACACCGCCATTGGGATGGGTCTAAGAATGTACCGGACGGCAGTCCCAGATAACGGGATAAGCACACTCGCTCAAACATGGCATGGAATGCCGTTTTGAGAACGGTTTCATCCGTCAGGGCAGAGAGAATCTCCGGCGGAATGGATTCCCCGCCGGAAATATCCACGACCTGTACCGCTCCGAAGTCTACGCTGTAGCCGAACAGCAGCAGAGAAAACGCTGCACTCTCTGCATATTTGTATACCCCTTCCTGCTCCAGATTCCGGTCAGAGTAGGTTTCGATGTCAATCGAAAGTACCTGCATCCGGCATCACCCTAACAGGTCATCGTCTTCATCCGGAAGACAGTCAAACTCGTCCTCTGCATTCATTCTGCCGTCCAGCCGTTCGCCGTCTCTGACTTTTTGAATGTTGCCCAGTCCGGCAGCAATGCCTTTGTTGCCCCAAGTATTGTAGGCGTAGAAGTTCAGGGAGACTCTGGCATAGCATCCGGAGTAGACTTCTTCCCGCCGGAGAATCCGCTGTACCCGCTGATCCACAATCTGTGGTGCGGTGTCGCTGGTGGCATTCAGGAAGACACAGCCCCGACAGGCAGCATCCTCCGGTCGTTCGGCATCGCCGTCCCGCAGCGGCAGCTTCAGCAGGGAAGGGGCAGGGGTGCGTCCACCGAAGACTGCCGTGCCGCGTTCGATGGCAGCCTGTACGGCTCTCTGCATGCGTTCAATGGTTTCCGTGTCTGTCTTGGGAATCAGCAGGCAAACGCTGTATTTTTCCTTTCCCTCGTCCGTCGTCTGCGGTGTCCAGATGTGGGCGTAGCTCAGACGTACCATACCGGTTACCACTTTTGTCTTGCTTTTTTCTTTTTCTGCCATGATAAAAACCTCCTGTAAATTATAATTCGTGTCTTTTTGATGTTCGAAACGACTGCACGCCGCAGGCGACTGCGGTCGAGCTGGCTCAGCTCGGCGAGGGGTGCAGGGGGCAAGCTGCCTCCTGCAAAACATTGCAAATGGAAACATGGAAACAGGATAAAGTACAATGTCAAGTCAATCGCCCTTCTTAATTTTTCTATCCAATTTGCAGACAGATTGCACGGGGGCGATTGACGCCACCAAGGCAAGCTGGGGGTGTCCCCCAGCTTGCCGACCCACTTGGACAAGATTTCCCGAAGAAGGAGCGTCCCATTTCCTCTAAATGAAACGGTCTGCACGCCGCCGGCAAAAGGGGGCAAGCCCCTGCTTTTGCCTGTGTATCCGTCCATCGCCCCGTGTGCAGCCTTGCTGCAAATTCGATAAGCATATTTTAGAAGGACGATGGACGGAAGGTAGATTCTCGTCCGGTTTCCTTGTTTGAACTCGCTTGCTTTGCAGGGGGCTGTTCGCCCCCTGCAACCCCTCACTTCTTTTTCTTTTTCCTGAAAAAAGAAAAAGAAGCAAAAAGAATAAAAGAGTTGTTGATATGCTGTGGTCAGCGAAGGGCTTTCACATCCTTGTACAGGGCAGGGTAGTGTTCCTTTGCAATCTGACTCAGTTTTGTGCTGCCGTACTTGGACAGCAACGCTTTCAATTCGTCCTTTTTTCCGCTTTGCAGCACCTCCGCACAGAGGGTTCGCAGGGTTGGAAAATCCACGGTTTCTGTTGCCTGCTGGGGAATAGCAGCGGTTTGCGGCGTTTCCGTTGCCGGAAGGTCGTATATTGTTTCAAAGTTACCCTGCTTAAGATCGTCGCAGACATCGATAATTTTTGCAAGCTCGTCCAGCTTGCCCACCAGTGCGTTCATGGCTCTGGCAGCGTCCTTTGCAGCGGAAGCCGCTTGCAGGATGGTTTCTTGTTTGGTCATGGCTCGTTCCTCCAATCGTTGTAGACTTCTGCTGCACACTGTACCAGCCAGCGGATGAGCAGCAGCACTTGTAATTCTACGAGAATCGTCAGTAGCATTCGCATGGGTCATGCTCCTTTCTTTGGTAGTCGACGGCTGTTCCCACAAAGCCCTCTCACTATACGGGTGTTTTCGGGCAAAACTTGTACGCAAACGTACAAGTTGAAATCGGGTTTTACAAACAGTTCACGATTTTTAGCACATCCGACAAATTGCGAAGATGGTTTTTGTGGGAAAAGCCGAT
>DYCW01000411.1 GCA_019417865.1 Ruminococcus sp.
CGCTGCAAAACCTCTTCCATCTGCAATTCCTCCATTATACAAATATAAGTATTTCAATACAATCGGTATCATTCTTATATAGTATATGTCATTTTACAAACAGATAGAACGCTATCGCAGCGGCGTTCCGTCTGCTGCCACAAAAGAGCCTTTGGAAATCGAATACAAATCACAAATCGTACCAATAAAGAAAAATCCGCAGGTGAAAAAATAAAGAATTCCGGTAACATATTTCCCGACATACAGACGATGTAAACCGCTCAGTCCGAAAAAACCAAGGAAACATAATAAAACAGCAAGCACTTTTCGTTTCCCAAGTGCCTGTACCCGTGACTGAACGTGCGGCGAAATGACAACCTGCGGAATATCAAATTCGTAGGTCTTCTGACCAAACTTTACTTTTATACTATCATCCTCCGGCTGCTTTTCCGAAGGGGCACCACAATAAGGACATTTGCTTTCATTATGTACGGCACCGCAATAAGGACATTCCATGCGTATTTCTTCCTCTTTTCTATTTTAAGTAATTTATTTATTGCTTGCAATATAAGGACGCAGCACCGATGCCATTTGCGACACTGGCATGGATTGCAGCCAAATATGTCCCGGACCTGTGACTCTAGTATGAAACAAGCCTTCTCCGCCAAACAATACATTGCCAATCCCACTGACTTTTTCAATCTCAATGGAGACCGTCGCATCCATTGCCGCCAAATAGCCATTGTCCAGCAGCATAGACTGTCCTGGCTGCAAATCATATTCCACCACACTACCATCAATTTCTAAAAAGACCATGCCGTTTCCCAGAAACTGCTGCATAATAAAGCCCTCTCCGCCAAACAGTCCGGAACCAAACCGCTTCTGGAAGAATAGCTTCATCTCTACACCGGCTTCCATTGCCAGAAACGCATGTTTCTGTGCAACAATTGTCCGATTGGGGGAAACCGGAATCGCCAGAATGGCACCCGGAAAACTGGACGCAAACGCAATCATACCAGCTCCACTCTGAGCGGTATAAACGTTTTGAAACATGGATTCCCCAGTCAGAGCACGGGAAAACGCCCTTCCAATCCCACCGCCAGCATTGGTTTGCATCACCATATTCGGAGACATCCAGCTCATTGCCCCTTTTTCTGTCTTCATGGATTCGCCGTCCTGCAAATGACAGATCACAACGGGCATTGACTCACCTTTGATTTCATATTGCATAAAATAACATCCTTTTCCAATAAATCTTATCGTTTTATACGACTGTTTTTCTTATTGTACTATTTTTCCGGCAGCTTGTCAAGAGTGGCAAAAAACAGCTGCTTTCAATGGGAAAAGTGATGGTACAAGCCATGAACAAAAAAGTTGTTCCACTAGGGACACACTGAACAAAAAGCGATAGATAAAAAAGAATGCAACAACAATCACG
>DYCW01000412.1 GCA_019417865.1 Ruminococcus sp.
GTATATTACCAACGACAATCGATATCTATATGTTATGGCAGAAATGCCAATGGAAGCCGTTTCTGCCCCCGTTTACAACCTGCAGGTTACCCATGCGGATACCGATGAGCGATACTGGATGTACTATATGCCCAATGGATATGTTTACTTCAATCATGATTCCTATACCGGAACCATCTGCAAACATGTTGGAAATTGTGTAGAATTCAAAGTACCGTTTTCTGTTTTGGAACTGGAATCGGGAACGGCACTATCTTGTATTCGTGTCTTTATTCAGGACAGTTCCGTCAGCGGCTGGTCAACCACTGCGGATTTGATTGCAGACCGCCCTTATGTGGTAACGGATACATTCACCACCTATAATGCAACTCGTTCTGTCATGTTGAAGGAAGCGGAAAACTTTTCTCTCACTGCTTACTGTACACTGCCAGATGCGGTCTATCAATGGTATCACGACGGCGTAGAGATTCCAGCAGCAACGAATGCAACCTATTGCATTCCAGCAGCAGATACTGCTGCAATCGGCGAATACACTGTAACAATCACAATTCCATCTGGCATCCAAAAAACTCTCTCCATTTGCCATGTTACAGACGTCTGGTCGGACAAGTTAATAGGAGATGTCAATGCAGATGGCAAAGTGGAATTATTGGATGTCATATTACTGCAAAAATATCTGCTTCGGAAGGTAGATGGTTCTGAAATCTCAGCAGAATTTGCAAATTGCTGTGAAGATGAAAAAATCGATGTTTGTGATTTAATGTTACTTAAGAAAATGATATTAGAAAACTAATTATTAAATATTTTTAAAATAAGAGACAAATTGCTGTATGTGGTTTGTCTCTTTTATTTTTTCAAAATGGGTTGACAAAAATTCAAAATGGGTGTATTATAGAAATAGAGGGGAATTGCCGAAGAGGGGCGGCAAAACACTCTTTTTTCGGAACGCTTTTCCGAAAAACCGGATACATTACAATAAGAGCACATTTTGGAAAGGAGAAAAGACGTGCGAGAAACAATTTGCACCGTATTGGGTGCAGTGGGCGGCATCCTTGCAGCTGTATTCGGCGGTTGGAATGCCATGCTTACCACTTTAATCTTATTTATGAGCATTGATTATATCACAGGACTGATGGTAGCGGGTATTTTTCGACGGTCACCAAAGACAAAAACTGGCGGTTTACAATCAAAAATTGGTTGGAAAGGACTGGTCAAAAAAGCGGTTATTCTGTTACTGGTCATGGCAGCGTCCCGTATTGATCTGGCATTGGATACCACCTATATTCGCAATGCCGTTTGTATTGGTTTTTCCTGCAATGAGTTGATTTCCATTTTGGAGAATGCTGGATTGATGGGAATCCCCCTTCCGGCAGCGTTGAAGAATGCGGTGGATTTACTACGGAAAAAAAGCAGTCCTGTACAATCTGAAACAGAAAAGGAGCGTACAAAAGATGACAATGCAGACGTACCCAAGCAATGATAACACGCAATTGTCACCCCACTTCTGTGCCTCTGAGTTTGCATGTAAGTGTGGAAAGGCACACACATTCCAAATTGCTGACGAGTTAATTGCAAAGCTGGAGCAGCTGTATGATAGTCTGGAATGCAGCAAAATTATCGTTACCAGTGGGTATCGCTGTCCTGAGCATGACAGGGCAGTTGGCGGTAACGGCAGTGGTCAGCACACGAAAGGCACGGCTGCGGATGTCATTTGCTACAACTGCAACAAGGAAACCATCAGCAGTAAGCTTGTCTCCTGTGCAGCACAGGAGATTGGATTTACTGGCATTGCCAATATAGATGCACAATATGACAAAACCCATTTAGATATAAGAACATCTGACAAATGGTATGGAAATGAAATTTATGGAAACAAAACCATAACTGATGATTTCTATCGCTATTACAATTTACAAGGAGAGGATTCTATGGCAGAAAAAGCCTATGGTATTGATGTATCCTATGCACAAGGCAAAATTGACTGGGAAAAAGTCAAAACGTCTGGGAAAGTAGATTTTGCCATTCTCCGTGCTGGATACGGAAGAGAGTACAGCCAGGTAGATGAGCAATTTGCACGCAATTACAGCGAATGCAAACGGCTGGGAATTCCAGTTGGTGTTTACTGGTACAGCTATGCCACAACTGCTGCGGAAGCAAAACGGGAGGCACAAGTTTGTCTGGATACCATTCAGGGCAAACAATTTGAATATCCGATTGCCTTTGATATTGAAGAAAAAGATAGCCTGCAAAACGCAGATGCACTATGCAAAGCGTTCTGTGATGCCATCGAAGCTGGGGGATATTACGCAGCGATTTACACGTTTAAGTCAGCGTTGGAATATCACTTGAGCGACAGTATCAAATCCAGATATGATATTTTTCTTTCCCATATTGGCGTAAGTAAGACAGATTATGCAGGTGCATATGGTTTGTGGCAATATAGCTGGACGGGAAATATCAGCGGTATTGACGGCGATGTTGATTTGGACTATGCGTATCAGGACTATCCAAAGATCATCAAACAGGCTGGACTAAATGGATTCCAGCAAACAGATATGAAGAATGACAAAACAGATACGAGCGACAATAAAGAAACGCCATTAGAGCAAATTTTGCAGCACGTAAAATCCATTGACGAAAAATTGTCATAAATTTTGATTTTCTTTATACAACAAAAACAGCCGAATGTTCATTCGGCTGTTTTCTTATTTGCATATCATCCTTTTTATACGTCCTCGTTCGACTGAACAACCAGTTTCTCCTGTTCGGCAGTAATCTTCAGCCGATGCAACGTATCTGCATGACTGATAATCTGATCTGCAATCTGATCTTCAATTTCCTGCCGAATGACACGACGGATTTCTCTTGCACCATATGTCTTGCCAAACGCCTTTTCTGCAATCAATTTCCGTGCTTCGTCTGTATAAGAAAGCATAATTTGCTTCTCTAACAGCGGTTCTCTCATTTCCTCCAGCATCAGACCCGCAATCTCTGCATAATTTTCCTTGGTAAGTTTGTTGAACACAATAATTTCATCAATTCGTCCAATAAACTCCGGCCGCAGAAACTCTCGCAATGCCTTCATGGCACGTTCCTTCGTGATTTCCTCTTCTGTTCGATTAAATCCCATACCGATACTCTTATCCGTCGAACCAGCATTGGATGTCATGCAAATGATGGTATTCGCAAAGCTAACCGTTCTTCCCTGTGCATCATCAATTTTGCCTTCATCTAAGATCTGCATCAGAATATTCATCACATCGGGATGTGCTTTTTCAATTTCATCAAACAGAATAACAGAATACGGTTTCCGCCGTACTTTTTCAGTTAACTGTCCGGCTTCATCATAACCAACATAGCCCGGAGGAGAACCAATCATTCTTGCAACTGCATGTTTCTCCATAAATTCTGTCATATCCAGGCGAATCAGCGGATCATTGTCATCAAATAATTCTTCCGACAATGCTTTAACCAGTTCCGTCTTACCGACGCCAGTTGGGCCAACAAAGATAAAGGAGGCGGGTCGCCGTCTAGCGGAAAGCTGTACCCGTGTCCGTTTGATCGCTCTTGCCAATGCAGAAACTGCCGGATCCTGTCCAATCACACGTGCTTTCAAATGCTCTTCCAACACTGCCAGCTTGGAATATTCGGTTTCTTGAATCTTACTTGCCGGAATTCCCGTCCAAAGTGCAACAACCTTTGCGAGATCTGCCTCTGTCACCTGCACCTGATCCACCTTTTTTTGCAGTTCTGCCAGACGATCATGGGAACGAATCATATCGCCTTTGAGTTTTGCAAGTCCCTCATAATCGACCTCGGTTTCCTCTTCCATCTGCTTTTCCTTGGCTTCCATCTGTGCCAATTTGCTTTGTTCTGCATCATACGCTGCGATCTCCGGTGAACGCAGACAAGTGCAGGCACAGCTTTCATCTAACAGGTCGATTGCCTTATCCGGCAGAAAGCGATCTGTAATATACCGCTCTGCCAGCTTTGCACACAACCGAATCATGGCATCTGAAATATGCACCCGATGATGTTTTTCATAATATTTTTTAATGCCGTTTAGTACTGCAATCGACTCTTCTACTGTCGGCTCCTTTACCGTAATCGGCTGGAATCGCCGTTCCAATGCGGCATCTTTTTCAATATACTTTCGATACTCTTCAAATGTCGTAGCACCAATGACCTGAATTTCCCCTCTGGACAATGCTGGCTTCAGAATGTTTGCGGCATTCATCGAACCTTCTGAATTGCCTGCACCAACCAGATTGTGCAGCTCATCAATAAAAAGAATGATATTGCCTTCTTGCTTGACCTCTGTCAACAATCCCTTGATCCGACTCTCAAACTGTCCCCGAAACTGTGTGCCAGCCACCAAGGAGGTTAAATCCAGCAAATAAACCTGTTTTTCCTTCAAATAAAATGGAACCTGTCCGGCTGCAATCCGCTGTGCAATGCCCTCTGCAATTGCCGTTTTGCCAACGCCTGGTTCTCCAATCAGACAGGGATTATTTTTTGTCCGACGGCACAAAATCTGTACCACTCGTTCAATTTCCTTATCCCGCCCAATGATGACATCCATCTTACCTTCCTCAGCACGCTGACTCAGGTTGGTACAATAGTTATTCAGGAATTTTAATTCCTTCTTTTTCTTCATCCGTTTCTCTTTTTTCGGACGCTGTTCAGTCTGTTCTGCCTTTGGAAAGTCCAGTGCCTTATCCTCTTCACTGCCCATCGGCATGTTCTTCATAATATTCTGAATAAACGGTGGCATGGTACCGGAACCGCCCATTTCAAAGCTATCTCCGTCCATGAGTTCCATCATTTGATCAGAAAGCTGCTCCAACTCTTCGTCTGTAATACCCATATGTTTCATATATTCAGATATTTGTGGTACATTCAAATCCTTAGCACACACCATACAGAGCCCCTCGCTCCTCTTTTTATCGCCTTGCTGCGAAGTAATAAATACCACTGCCGGACGCTTCTTACATTTGCTGCACAAAACCATTCTTCCATCACCTTTCTCTATCATACTGCCGTTCGCAGTAGAACCAAAAGCGGCAGTTCTTTTTCATTATCGTATGCGACGGTATCCACCGTTTAATAAAGCAACCGGAACAAATACGTCTTTTGAATCGATTCCTCCGTGAAAAACGCATCCGTCCCCTGTGTTACGGAAACCATTGCTCGGGTTAAAAGCACCATTAACCAAAGCAACAGACAAGCTTTTAAAATACCAGCGACTGCCCCAAGTGACATATCTACAGACACCCCCATCTGCCGCATGGGAAGACAAACAAGTATTGCCTGCAACAGCAGCAGAAGGAGAAGAAAGCAAAGTGCAAATAAAATAATCCGCAAAATCATACAGAATATTGGTTTCCCATATTGCAATACCAGTGTTTCCGCTGCCTGTCTGGGATTGCCAGAAAGAACCGCTTTGGCAGTATCTAACTGTAATTCTCCATCCGATGCTGCCGCTTTGACCAGCCATTCCGGCAATACGCCATCTGTCACCTCTTCCACATAAACAGCAGCAGCATCCATTTGTTCATGCAGCCATGCAGCATCTATGCCATACTGTGCAGCAACCCCATCTGGATCTGCAAGTATCATCTGTACCTGTTCTTCCGAAACTGGAATCCCGTTTTCTGTCAACTTTTCCTGCACCAAACCAGCGACATCGATTGTATTCAACTTTTGTTCCAGTGCAGAAACCACCGGTTTCTCCAAAAATTCAGTGTAACAAAACTCTGCCAACGGCTGACTGATTGCAAAAGCAATCACCGCACTGAGAACCGTTGCAGCCAGTTGCATCAGCGAACGACTTACCCCTTTTCGCATCCCATTCCAAACACAAAGCACCAGCACTGCTATAACAACCAGATCGTAATACCACCACATTGTACTTCCCTACTCTTTAAAGTCTACTCGGTCGATTTTATCGTATCGAAGCAAAAACAGATAATTATCCTTTTTTAAAAAGGAGTCATAAGCACTGTCCAGATTGACAGTCGCAACGGCTTTTCCAGAAAAGTTATATGCAATAATAGTTTCTGCATTCATCATGTACACACGATCCCCGTACACCTGTACCGCTTTTGCATCCCCGTTAACAGTAATTTCCACTGGTTCAGTCGCAGAACCTTCAAACAGTACCAACTTGGTTTCTCGCTTTTCTTCATCCCAGACAAGAATTGCTGCATTGCCTGCCTCCATTGCATAACTTTTCAGTGAGCCAACATAAGGATACATGGAATCCAGCTGTCCTTTCTGATTATAGTATGCACAAGTTGTATCGCCAATGACGCAAGTGTAGTTACTTGCTGTTAGGGAAACAGCAAGACTCAATGTGGTCAAAGCTTCTGACTCCCATACAAAATCTGTTTCATCAAACTGAATGCATTTCATTGTGGTTACCACATCGCCGTCTGCTGCACTCAATTCTGTAAAGACACAACCTGCACTGTCTGCGGTAAAGGCAATATCGCTCAACCGTTCGATACAATTACGAGTATACAGCTTTTTTCCGTTTTTGTCAAATACCTGAAGCACACAGCTATACAAATCAGATTCCGTTACCAGTGCCACGACACCATCTGGACTAATCGCCCCTGTAATAATCGGACTATCCATATTCTTGGCATAAAGGTTTCGGCTTTGTCGATCCACCCGAAAACGGGTACCACCGTTTTCATATAACAGTGCAAAATTTTCATTGCTTTTCATAATTGGCTTGCTGTATGCCAATTGACGAGTATCCTTTAAATCCCCATGCAGTGAGTAAAGATATAGGTAAGAAGCATTCAAGATAAACAAATTATCTTCGACTACAGCTGCCTGATATTCTGCATTCCGGGTAATGGACAACGGAAAATTGCCCTCTGCCAGTGTACCGTCATTCTGTGTAATTGCCTCATACCGACTGCCGATTCCCTCCAGCTTTGGAATCCATGCATCCCGTTCTAAATATAGATAACCACAAAATGCAGCGATCAACAGAAATAACAGCAATTTTTTCAAATTATTTTTTGTTCGCTGCTTTTTTCGATGCTTTACAGCGTCAAAACTTGTGTCATTTTCCATCTTGTTCACCTCCGCTGACGGCACTACCAAAAAAGGCATCTGCACCCGGCAAAGCAAATTGTGCCATGTCATAAAAAACACGGTGCAGATACAGACCATAAGGCTGTACCGTTCTGCCGGCATAAATTCGTCTTCGTGCCGCTAAAATCTCTGGTATTTCTGATACGGCAATCTCTCCTTCACTGACACTCAAAAGCGTACCGACCAGAATCCTAATCATATTATACAAAAATCCATTGCCTTTTACAAGGATGAAACAGTCTGTTCCTTGCATTTTTATGTCAAATTGATAAATTGTTCGAATTGTATCTTTGTTTTCTGTACACCCTGAACAAAAGCTGGCAAAGTCATGGGTTCCTTTCAGCAAGTCTGCCGCTGCCTGCATCTTATCAATCTGCAAAGCACGCCGATAATGCAATGCACGATCCGCAGCAAATGGATGTTTTGACTCACTATTATGAATACGATAATGATATTCCTTTGCTTGACAACTGTAACGGGCATGGAACGTATCTGCGACTTCCTCACAGGATAAAATGGAAATATCTTCTGGCAGATAGCCATTTAATCCCCGTACAAAATTCCGGCAGGGCAGTGGGTTTTCTGTTGTCAGGGAAAAACAGAACTGTTCTGCATGCACACCAGTATCTGTACGAGAACATCCATAAATGACGGTGGGCGTATTCAGCAGGCGGGAAACCGCCGCTTCTACCACTGCCTGTACGGTATTGGCATTGTTTTGCCGCTGATAACCATGATAGTGCGTGCCGCAAAATGCCATCATTACTTTTAAGGTTCGCATTTCCATCTCCTTCTGCCTGCTTGCGTTTGACCACAGGCACGTTTTTGCTTTTGTTCCATGACATAACAGAATGTAAGCAACAGCACTGCACTGCCGCACAAAATTGCTCCAGCTGCAAAACCCTTTGGACAATACCGCATGGAAATGGTATGGGTACCGCTGGAAACCGGAATGCCTGTCATCGCACCGCCAATGGCAACTGGTTCTGTTTTCACACCATCCACCGTAATGTGCCAGCCATCGTCCATAGGAATAGAGAGATAGCAGATGCCATCCTGAGATGCCTCCAATGTTCCTGTTAACTTGGTATCGCTCCAGTCTGTTATCTGCAAACCGCCGGCGGATAACTTTTCATATCCCTGCTCCAATACTTGCTGATTCAGTGCATATACATAAACCGTTACCACATTGCTCTGTATACTTTTTCGATTCACATTACATTTCAGTGTGGCTCGTTCCCCTGCCTGATAACTTCCCATGGAAAAAATATAGGGCTGATTGGCAAGCTTCTGTGAAAAGGCATACCGTTCATTCTGATAAATCTCCACATTTTCTGCACCATCCAAAGAAAGATATCCATATAAAATCGTATCTTGTTCTGGTACAAAATTATATTTCAAATACGTTTCTGTTGCGTCATTCAATGGAAAATAAGTGTAATATCCATACCCGTTTCGACTGACCTGCAAGCCAGTATGCCCCACATCTGTCACATCTACCGCTGTATACAATGGCTCTGTGATACCAGTCATTTTGGCAAATAAATCGTTCTGTACTTCAAATGGGTTTTCATTGGTATCTACTGTGAAATCTGCCGTCTGTTCATCCACCAGAAATCCGACCGGCAAAGCATAGCGGCTGCGATAACTGGAAACACCATTACTGGTGGCAACTTGCTCCACAGTTTCCGTCTCTGGCATCATACCGTTTTTCTGAATGATATAGCGAATACCAAGCAGCATATCCAGATAAGGCGTGCTGTGTGCATAATAGTAGCGATTCCCTGCTTCAGAGGCTGGAAGCCCCAGTTTTTTCAGGAATGTGGTTACATGGCAGTTTGCCATAGAGGAAAACTGCGAAACGCCGTGATAACGATACAATGCCGGATCATTCAGCGTATACCAACTGGTCATTTCTGTCCGGTAAAAAGTATCATCCTCTTTTGCAAGCTGCTGCAAAAGTGCTTCTGTTTCCTCATATTTTTCCGGATAAGAGACATAATCCGAAGTGGAAACAGCCTCTGTACTGGTTCGCACATGACATCCCATCTCCACCAGCATTACCAACATCATACCACTGGCGAAAACACGTCGGTTCAGCAGCCTAAACCGCTTCAGCAACAGCAGCAGTAAATACGCCGCCATTGTGAGTGCAGTATAAATCACTGCCTGTTTCCGGTCTGTCTGGTAAACCAACACCAGAAACAGCACACTCAATAATATCATTGCCAACAAGTCCAGCCATTTCATCTTCTGTTCCAGAATCAGTAAATAGGCACGATATGCAACGGTAATCAGCACAAAAGAAAAGAGAAAAGAAAACCGGTAAGGCAGCATATTCGGAAAATGGAAACCATGCCAAATAAAATTTAATATATTCCAATTGCAGCTGAGCAGCAAAAAGCCCAGTACCAGAACAGCACCAATTTTCTCCCGTAGACGAATTTGCGTTGCCCGCAGAAACATCCCTAACAACACTACGCATAGCACACCGCAATAAAGATTTGGCATTCCCTCTTTCACCGTAGGAGACTGATACCCTAGCAGCTGCGAGAGCAAATCCGGCAGATTCTCATAAAAGGTTGATGTTTGTGGAAAAGAGTTGTTGACACTATAAGTCTGCTGTAAAGCGTAATACGTGGGCAGCAAGAGCAGACTGCTCATTGCCAAACCCAGTATCGTGGCAAACAGCATTTTTCCACAACGGGTCAAAAATCGTCCGAACCGCATTCCGGTAAAAATGCAGATACAAACATATGCAATAGCAGTGAAAATACAAACAAAAAATCCAATATAAAAATTCGACAGCATTGCCAATGCCAGTGCAAATACATACAGCCGGTACGAACCCGTTCGCACCAGCTTGACCACACCCAATATCACAAGTGGCAGCAAGGCAACCGTATCCATCCAGATGACATTCCAGTAATACCCCATGATGAAATCGCAGAGAGCGTACAGCGTAGAAAATACACAAATGGAACTGTCATTTCTGCCATAGGTTCCCTTTAAAAACATCGCAAAAAACAATCCGGCTGCTCCGATCTTTATAAGCAGCAACAGGGTAACTGTATCCCGCAGCATGGAAGCCGGTACAAGCAGCGTTAGAAGATTCAACGGACTTGCCGTATAATATGCCATCATAGCAGTGAAATTGGAACCCATACCAGATTGCCAGGTATATAACAAAGATTCCCCATTTTTCAATTTTTCCTGCATGATACAAAGAAACGGGTAATACTGATGCCAGAAGTCGGTGACCAATATTTGCCTTGTCCCGAATGGATGTACCTCTAACGCAATCCATCCCAATCCCACTAAAATAAACGGTATCAAAAATGCAAGCAACAGATAGCGTTTCGGGCTTCTGCCAGACCATGATAATATACCGGATTTCATTGGCGGTATGCTCCTTTATCCGAGAATGATTTTTGTCACAACAGCAGCGGCTAAAAAGCAAAGGGCAATGCTCATAGCTAACCAGTCCTTTGCGGAAAGATACAGCTGCTTCATTTTGGTGCGTCCGATATCGCCACGATAGCAGCGGCATTCCATTGCTGTTGCCAGCTCCTCCGCACGACGAAATGCAGAGACAAACAACGGTACTAAAATTGGAATCAATGCCTTTGCCCGCTGAATCAGGTTGCCGCTCTCCAGGTCTGCTCCTCTCGCCTTTTGGGCGGAAATAATTTTATCTGTTTCCTCAATCAGCGTTGGGATAAACCGCAGTGCGATTGTCATCATCATAGAAAAGGCATGCACTGGAAATTTCAGCTTTTTCAGTGGGGAAAGCAACCGTTCAATGGCATCGGTCAAGGCAATCGGCGAGGTCGTATAAGTCAGCATGGAGGTTCCCACAATCAGAAAACTGATACGGATAATCATCTGGATTGCTGTCTTCACACCTTCCTGTGTAATCTGAAGGAAGCCCAGTGCCCAGTAAACATCTCCATCCCGAATGAACAACAAATCCAATACCGCTGTAATCAACAGAATCGGTACAATGGGTTTCATGCTCTTCAGCAGCACTTTTGCAGCAATACCCGAACAGAAAAAGGTAAGAAAGAAAAAGACAATGCCGAATATCATGGAATAAATATGGTCACCCATGAACAGCATCGTGATGTATATCAGGGTAATGAGAATCTTAAAGCGAGGATCCAAACGATGGACAAAGCTGTTTCCTGGATAGTACTGTCCAATTGTAATATCTTTCAGCATCCTGCCCCCTCCTTCTGCTGTTGGTATAGCTGTAGAATCTGCTGATAGGCAGCTTCTACCGTATAAATATCATCCCGCAGCGGAATGCCTTTTTCCCGCAACTGCATACAAACACGAGTAATCTGGGGCACTGCCAGACCGATTTTCTGCAATGCCTTTGCCTGTCGGAATACATTTTCTACCGTATCATAACAAAATACGGTTCCGGCATTCATCACTAAAATCTTTTCCGCACAGTTTGCCATATCCTCCATGCTGTGCGAAACCAACAGTACCGTTCGTCCGGTCTCCTTGTGATACCGTCGGATTTCCCGTAAAATATCTTCTCGCCCCTTTGGATCCAGACCAGCAGTCGGCTCGTCCAGAATCAACACTTTTGGACGCAATGCCATAACACCCGCAATGGCAACCCGTCGCTTTTGCCCGCCGGAGAGATCAAACGGTGACTGCTTCAGCTGTTCTGCGGTCAAACCCACCAAGGCAGCGGTTTCCTCCACTCGCTCCTTGATTTCCGATTCCGACAAGCCCATATTTTTTGGTCCAAATGCAATATCCTTATAGACAGTATCTTCAAAAATCTGATATTCCGGATACTGAAAAACCAAGCCAACCTGAAAGCGTACTTGCCGAATATTTGTTTTGTCCGCCCAAATGTCTTTGCCATCCAGATAAATTTTCCCTGAAGTGGGACGAATTAAGCCATTAAAATGCTGAATCAGTGTAGACTTTCCGGAACCGGTATGCCCGATGATGCCAACAAATGCCCCCTCTTGAATTTCCAAACTGACATGATCTACTGCTGTCTTTTCAAATGGTGTCCCAATGCTGTACTGATAAGTCAGTGCTTCTGTTTTCAGGACTGCCATACTGCACCTCCTGTCCTGCCTTGCAATAATTCTGCAAGAGCTGCAACACATTCTGACTCTGTAATCATGTGCTCATCCACAGGACAGCCAGCCTTTCGCAGCCGATATGCCAGTTCCGTCACCTGCGGTACATCCAACCCCAATCGCTTCAGTTCTTCCACATGAGAAAAGACTTCACTGGGGACATCATCCAGCACCACTTTTCCATCATCCATAACCACCACACGGTTTGCTTGTGCAGCCTCCTCCATATAGTGCGTAATCAGAACAATGGTAATGCCGAAGTCCCGATTGAGCATTTGAATCGTTTTCATAACCTCCTGTCTACCGCTAGGATCCAGCATGGCAGTTGGCTCGTCCAATACAATACAGTCCGGACGCATGGCGATGATACCGGCAATGGCAACCCGTTGTTTCTGTCCGCCAGAGAGCTGACTGGGAGCATGCTGCCGGTAATCATACATGTCCACCGCCTTTAGAGCATCATCTACCCGTTTCCGAATTTCCTTCGGCGGAATGCCCAGATTCTCCGGTCCAAATGCCACATCTTCTTCTACAATCGTTGCGACAATCTGGTTATCTGGATTCTGAAAGACCATACCCACATGGCTGCGTAAGGTGAACCGCTGTTCCTCGTCTTGGGTATCGATGCCGTCCACAGTCATCGTACCTGCTGACGGCAGCAGAATGGCATTCATATGTTTTGCAAATGTCGATTTGCCAGAGCCGTTATGCCCCAGCAATGCGACAAAATCACCTTTTTGAATCGAAAGAGAAATGTCCTTTAAAATATCCGGAGAAGTTCGCTCTCCATTTTCGTCGGTATAGTGAAACCAAAGTTGTTTCGCCTGTGCTTGTGTTTCCATTCCCGCTCCTTTCTTTTCCGAACCATTCTATTAAAAGCTGCAATCATTGCTTGTTTCCAAATTGGTTATCAATAACCTCTTTTAAATTGAACTTTTCCAATTCCGCCGGCAAGGCTGGGGCACATCTCCAACTTGCCTGTGCAAACAGCAATTGCCTCTGTAAAAGAACAGGGAACTTACAATCTTATGATAGTAAAAGGCAATTGCTGTTTACTGTTTTTCTATTATTTTTGCTACTTCTAATCGTTTGCTTTTGTAAAGGGCTACTCGCCCCTTACAATCCCTCGGCAGCATTTTTTGAAAAAACTGCTGCATCGAAAAAACTTTAAGTTCGCCGTTCGGCGGGTTAAACCTTCTCGTAAAATGCTTGCTAAATTACGAATTCGCCTGCCAGATTGCCGTAGAACCGCACGGCAGTGTGAAACCGCTCTGCATAACCGGCAGCCCAATTTCATCAAATATAATGCTGCCGCCAAACTTTTTCTGCACCACACTTCCCAAAATATAACCCATCACAGACGGCGATAACCCTGTTGTATAGCTGTTAATCAGGAAAAACAGCGGTTGTTCTGACAGCACACCAGCACAAAGCTGTACCAAATCATAAATACAGTCTTCTAACTTCCAAATCTCGCCACCTGGTCCTCTGCCATAGCTGGGTGGATCCATAATAATCGCATCATACCGTCGATTTCGGCGAATTTCACGGGCAACGAATTTCTCACAATCATCCACAATCCAACGAATCGGTCGGTCAGACAGATTTGACAGGGCAGCATTTTCTCTTGCCCACTGTGTCATCCCTTTAGAAGCGTCCACATGGCAGACGCTTGCTCCGGCTCTGGCACAAGCCAGCGTTGCACCGCCAGTATAGGCAAACAAATTCAAAACAGAAATTGGTCTGCCGGCATGGGCAATCAAGTCAGAGACAAAATCCCAGTTGACTGCCTGCTCCGGAAACAGTCCCGTATGCTTGAAGCTGGTGGGTTGAATTCGAAATGTCAAGTCCAACGGTGTATAGTGCAGTTTCCAGGACTCCGGCAGCTTCCGGAAAAAATCCCAACTGCCGCCACC
>DYCW01000413.1 GCA_019417865.1 Ruminococcus sp.
ATTCTAAGACGCTTTTTTGCACGTATTTTTTGTAAATTATGTGGAAAAGCGTTTTAGTCGGTACAGTGGGAGGGAAGAAAACGGGATAGGAAAGATAAAAAATAGGAAGAACAGCAGAAATAAAAATTATAAAATGGAATGGATCTTGTGAAATAACTGCTGGTTGATGTGCATTCGGTATGCCTGCAAAAATACTTTTGCAGATGATAAGTAGAGTACAGGGAAGATGTTCTAATTGCAGCACATCTTTCAATGGGTTAGCACCGAATGCAGAAAACACTTTCAAGTGTGGTCTATGTAAAAGAGAAAGTATGATGATCATTGCGGAGGGATTTTATGTTTAAAAATCGTAAGAAAACAAGAGAGACTGTAGAAGACACCCCTGTACAAAAGTCGCCAGAGGCGGCGGAAACGCCAGCGGCTTTGGAGACAGCGTGTAAGTTGGCGGAGGAAAAAAAGAAACCAGAAAGAAGTAACCCAATTGTTTCTATTCTGATTCCAATCTGTAATGTAGCAAAGTATCTTCCAAAATGCCTGGACAGTGTAATTGCACAGACCATGGAGGAAATTGAAATCATCTGCATCAATGACGGAAGCACGGACAATTCTCTGGATATTATTCAGGAATATGCCGCAAAGGATTCTCGTATCCGTGTCATTGACAAGGAGAATTCTGGATATGGCGATTCGATGAACAGAGGACTTGCTGCTGCCACTGGCGATTATATTGGCATTGTAGAAAGTGATGACTTCATTGTGAAGGATATGTTTGCATCCCTGTATAATCTGAGCTTTGATGGAACAGTTGATGTCGTTAAGGGTAATTTCTGGGATTACTATGAAGATGGAGAAAAATTGCCAACTGCAACACCGAATAGGGATAGAGCCAATATTCCGGATTCTGAAGAACCATTTACGCTGAAAGAAAACGGACAGTTTTCCTGGGGGCATCCTTCTGTATGGAGTGCAATCTACAGAAGACAATTCCTTGTGGATCACGATATTCATTTTATTGCCGCAAAAGGCGGCGGATGGGTGGATAATCCATTTTACTACGAAACACTTTGCTCCGCTGAGCGTATTATGTGGACAAACGAACCGTTTTATTATTACAGAAAAACCAACCCAGCCTCTTCTTCTAATTTGCAGAAAGATCCATCTCTACCGTTTATCCGAATGCTGGACAACTTTAATGTTGTGGAACAACATCATATACAAGATATTGATACGCTGAAATGTACCTATGCAAGAGCTTTGATGTATTATACTGGTGCATTGAAGGATTTTGATTATGATGCCAATGCGAAAAAAATCAACGATTATGCTGCGGAACTGATGAAGCATTTTGATGTGGATATCTTTACCAGTCAGTTTAATCTTGCTGACCAGCAAAAGTATTATTCCGCACTTTCTCCACTGAAAAATATCCGACTGACCGGTCCAAGAGTCTTGATTTATAACTGGGTACCGTATGATAATCCAGGAAATGTCGGTGGTGGTGTAACGGTTTATTGTCGGAATTTGATTCATCAAATCCTTCGGGAGAATCCAGAAGTGACTGTTTATATGCTGAGCAGCGGCTGGGCATATGATGCCACTTCTCTGGAAACTTATATCCGAAAAATCAGCAGTCAAGATGTCAATGTTCACCAGTATGAGATTGTAAATTCTCCGGTTCCAGCAGAGCAGTCCAATCTGTTTGTGAATCCGTCTGTTGCCATTGAAAATGCAGCGTTGAAAGAAACTTTCCGTACATTTATTAAGCGGTATGGTCCGTTTGATGCGATTCATTTTAATAACATTGAAGGCTTGTCTTTGAATGTTATGGAATTGAAGCAGGATTATCCAGATACCAGATTTATCTTCTCTATTCATAACTATGTGCCGATGTGTGTACATGGGTTTTATTACATGCGTCATAAGCACTGCAACTGCAATCCAAATCATACAGGTGAGGATTGTATGCAATGTACCAGAATGAATATGCGTCGAAATATTGCTGATGCTACTTATGATCGTGGTCTGTTTAACAACGACCCGAAAAAGTGTTATTCCAAGGCAAAATGGGTGAAAACATTTGGTATGGAACAGCTGGATGTGGAGACCGATGCAGAACATATTTTGGATTTTAGTAAGGCAGCCATCCGGCAGATTAATCAGAATTGTGATGAAATTCTGGCTGTGTCCAAAAGAGTGTACGAAATTGCAGAGGACAATGGATTTGATGCCAGCAAAATGAAGGTGTCCTATATTGGTACAAAGGTTGCTGCACACCAGCTGGGTCACGCTGCTTATCCAGTAAAGAACGGTTTAAAAATCGTCTTTCTTGGCAATGATATCAATTACGAGGAAAAAGGCTATCCGTTCCTGATTGAAGCACTCTCAAAACTGGAATTGAAGTATGCTGCTAAGATTGATTTGGTGTTCACTGTTAGACAGAAGGAACATGCAGATTTATATACTATGCTGAACAAATTCCATTCTGTCAAGGTATATGTTGGTTATACACATAATGACTTACCTCGTATTTTTAAGGGCTGCAATTTGAGTCTTGTACCAGTGCTCTGGGAAGATAATCTGCCGCAGATTGCCATTGAGTCCGTTGCATATGGCATACCAGTATTGGCAAGCTCTGCTGGCGGTCCTTCTGAACTGACAGATAGTGCACTGTTCCGCTTCCAGGCTGGTGATGCGGAAGATTTGCTGGCAAAGATTCGGCATTTTGCAGATCATCCAGAGGATTTGGATGAATACTGGAAGCATCATCATGGTTTGGTGACCATGGAACAGCACTGGGCAGAGATACAGAAGGTTTATGGCTTGGATCAGAAGCAGGACAGCGTAGAAATTCCAATGGAAGATTTCCGTAATTTGCTCAAGGAAAATGATTTCCTGCTGACCTATATGCCTTCCAATGGAAATGGTAATCGTATTCCACAGCAAAAGGTGATTAGTGATCTGGAAAAGAAGCTGCAAGCTGCGAATGAACGGAATGAAGAATTGGAAACGGAGTTGAATGAGTTGGAGAAGAATAAAAAATACGCTGGTAAAGTCATCTTTAAGTCAGAATATGACCCGATTCAGGGAGATGCAGGTGCGACACTCTTTACACTGACACTCGGAGATTTTCCTTACAGTGATGTTTATGCAGAAATTCGCTTTGTTCGTCTGAACAATTTGGGTGCTGCGGTTTCAGATACCTTGAAAATCGCTGCGACATGGCATAATGAAACTGGTGCATACAAGATGCATATCCATCAGGCAGAGTGGGTGAACAATACACCAGGCATTGCAGATATGATTATGGTTTATACAGAGGAACACACCATTGGCTTTTTTGGCAAATATCCTGGCATGCACTGTGGTTACAGCTATGAAGTTGTATTTATGGATACTCGTGCTGTCGGTGATACGGTGACATTTGCAGTTGAAAAGGAAGGCTTTTTATTTGAAAATCAACCTTGTCCAAACGGTGCAGCAATTCCAGCACAAGTACAGAAGGTTTGATGCAGAAGCAATGAATATGCCGCAGCGAGAAAATCGCTGCGACACATTTGCAATGGAACAATTTGGATTTCTAATACGATAAATCTATGGATGAAAAAGGAGTTATAACATGAAAAAGCACTACGATATTGGCGTGGTTGGCTGTTGGTGGGGGGCAAACTATGGTTCTATTTTGAATGGTTATGCTGTATATAATACCCTAAAATCATTGGGATTGTCTGTATTGATGATACACAAGCACAATGCCAAGAAGAATGACTGGGAAATCTATAATACTCATAATGAGAAATTTATTCAGAATTTCTATCCGGCTGAAGATGTGAGTCCAATTATTCCATTTTCTCGTCTGCATGAACTGAATGATGTTTGTGATATGTTTTTGACTGGCTCTGATCAGATCTGGAACTATGGCATCAACAGAATTTTTGATTTTGCTTTTATGCTGAATTTTGTAGATGATGACAAGAAAAAATTGAGCTTTGGCACTTCTTTTGGACATGCGAAAGATGCAACACCACAGGACAAACGCCCCATGATAAGAGCATTGATGCAGCGTTATACAGCTGTTTCGGTTCGGGAGCAGAGCGGTGCGGATATTTGCAGGGATGTCTATGGGGTTAAGGCACAAGTGGTGGTAGAGCCAGTTTTTTGTATGACAAAGGAACAGTATTTAGAGATTGCTGCAAAGTCAAAGCTGGAGGTAGAAGAGCCCTACATTTTGACTTATATTCTTGATCCGACACCGGAAAAAAGAAAAGCCATTCAGTATTATAGTGAGATTTCCGGTATGAAGGCGTTGAATGTGCTGGATGGAGATCCTCGGGTGTATGAGAGAAATAAGGCAGCTTTGAATTTGCCAAATACGATGGGGAAAATTGGAACAGAAGATTTCATGAAGTTGTATGCCAATGCCTCTCTTGTTATGACGGATTCTTTTCATGGTACAGCATTTTCGATTATCTTTAATAAACCGTTTTTGTCCATTACCAATTTCAAGCGTGGTTCTGTTCGTTTTGGGGAACTGCTGGGTAAGTTTGATTTGCAGGATCGTTTGGTGCCGAATCCGGAAAAAATTCCGCTGGATAAACGGTATTTTGAGCAAATTGATTTTACACATGCCAATGCAATCATGCAGCGTGAACGGGAGAGTTCCATTGCATGGCTTCGGAATGTGATAGAAACACCAAAGGAAAAGCTGCCGTCTATTGTCATTCAGAAGTCATATGGAAAAGCCATCACAGAAAATCTGCCCAAGCAGGATTGTATGGGATGTGGGGCATGTGTTAGCATCTGCCCAAAACAGGCGTTACAATTAAAACCAGATAATCTGGGTTATTATCGTTCTGTATTGAATACAGATGCTTGTATCAA
The DNA here is from genome assembly GCA_019417865.1 of Ruminococcus sp. Taxonomy (GTDB): domain Bacteria; phylum Bacillota; class Clostridia; order Oscillospirales; family Ruminococcaceae; genus Ruminococcus_C. The sequence goes on from DYCW01000413.1 coordinate 4,879, forward strand.
TTGCGGAAAATGTCTAAGCGTTTGTCCTTCCTATCATCTTCCGTCCAATTCCCATACTGCTACGCCGAAATGCTATGCATTTATTGCGGCAGATCAGAAGCTCGTGGAGAGAAGTTCTAGTGGCGGTGTCTTTTCACTGCTTGCTAAGAAGGCATTGGAAAAGAATGGTGTAGTTGGCGGAGCTGCTTGGAAAGATGATTTTACGGTCGAACACATTTTAATTGATCAGGAATCCCAGCTGCCAAAATTACGAAAGTCAAAATATCTGCAAAGTTATTTGGGTGACATGGATGCCCAGGTGAAAGCACGGTTAGAGCAAGGACAGTTTGTATTATTCTCCGGTTGCCCATGTCAGATTGCTGGATTGCAGTCTTATTTGGGAAAGGAATACGATAATTTAATTACAATTGATTTGCTTTGTGGAAATTCACCATCTGCTTCATTTTTCCAGAAGTATATACATGATACATTTGGTGATGATGTTAAAAAATATGAATTCCGCAGTAAATTTTACAATTGGAATTCAAATTGTATTGAGGTTCAATTAAAATCTGGCGAGAGTATTGTACGCCGTGGGTCAAAGGAAGATGCTTATCAAAGCGTTTATCATAATCATACGATGTGTGCACCACATTGTGAAAATTGTAAATATCAGCAGCTTCCTCGATTTGGTGATCTTACCATTGGCGACTTCTGGGGCATAGAAAAGAAAATGCCACAATTGAACTACAAGAACGGTGTTTCTCTTGTACTCTGTAACAGTGCAAAAGGACAAGCATTTTTTGATGCCATTCAGGAACAGGATATTTTCTTTAAAAAAGAAGTGCCATTGGCATGGATGGGGGAAAATGGCTATGCATTGAAAGGAAAGCATAACCATGCCTCTGTGTATCGGGATGCCTTTTATCATCATATTCAGACGCAGCCATTTTCAAAGGCAGTCAAACTGGCGTTTGACAGTATTCATGATGACAATGATACGGCACGTGTATCTCTTCCGAAAACTGTAAATCCGTTGCAGTTTGACTCTCGGCAGTTTGCATTTCATTTTAATTCGGATATCTGGGAACAGCATGTTATTCGTGGAAAATTGGTACTGTTTCCAACTCCGTCTAAGCCTGGACTGGGTAATTACGCCTCCATTTCTCTTTGCAATCCGTTGCAAAAAGGGGAAAAGTATCAGTTACAGATTCGCTTCAAGATAAAAACAGATACAAACTTTCTGCATTTGCACCTGAAAGAAGCGGGTTCTAAAAAAATTCAGATTATTTACCGACACAAGGTACAACCGCAGAATGCGAAAGAATGGGTTACTCTTTCAATACCATTTGTTCCGAATGATAACATTTATTCTGAATTTATGGTTGGTGCAGCACAGATTACAGGAGAAAATCGCTTTTTGGCAATCGATTATATTTATATTGAAAAGCAGTAAAATGAATACCGCTTTATTTTCAGCGTGCTTTGTCGGTCGTGACGAGGCACGCTTTTTATAGAGCAGCAGTATAGTTACCAGCCAGGGTTACTTGTTCTTGAAATAGAAGATAGTGAATTGTTATGAAATAAAAAAAGAGCAAAACAAGATAAAACTTGCTTTGCTCTAAATATAAATAAAAAATTTGAGGGATCAGTAAAATTAGAGGCTGTTATAGGACAAATATCATTTCCTATAACAAAAGGGTCGCTTAGATGAACTTACGTTGCCACCCTGAACAATATGGCAACTTTTACTGCCGCAAACTACTGATAAAGGTCAACACTTGGGTCAATCAGGACTTCTGTACCTTTTTATTTGGCACACTCTCTTTTCTGGATATTTCTATTACAATTAACATTGCAATGATAAACAATGTTAATGCAATCAAAATAGAAATTTGAAAAACTCCAAAGTGATATAAAACACAAGAAACAATAACCAATAAGCACAAAAGAATCCGTGCAATTCTGTGATGCCATTTCTTTTGCGGTGCAGGTAAAGGCTTGTTGACATTTTCAATAGGGGTATCGTTCCATATAACCATTGTAGAAGCGATTAGCAGCAGTACATGAAGAGGAAATGTGTACATTTGGTTGATGTATATTATTTTCTCCATTCCAACTGTGAAAAATGTTACAACAAAAAACACAGTATTACATTTCCAATCAGTATTTGCACGATAACCGTCGATTAACTGCCGCATGAGAACAAATATGACATAATACAACAAAGATAACCAAACGGACTGTAGTAAAATACCAATAAAAAGCGTAATCAGAAATCCAAGTATGGTAGAAATGATCATTTCAAAACCATATTCATAAATTTCCGCATTTTCTTCTGTAATGATATGTTTTACTTTTAAAAATTGTGTCATGGATTTGCCAAGGAATGTGATGATTTCTATCACCCCTCTTCTGTCATTTATCATATCACAAACGGCATAAAAAATCAATAGGAAATCCCCCAACCGCAAGTTTTATCCCCCAACCGCAGGACTTCAGATTTTTGATAACAAAATGTCCACAAAGAACATGCTATTTTTCTCATACAGATTGATCATACCATCATACTTCTTGACGATTCCTTTTACGGAGCGAAGTCCCCAGCCATGTGCTTCTGGATTTGATTTTTCCGTAGCCAGCTCCTGATTTTTCTGCAATACAGAATCTTTGATCCCGTTTCGGATTACAATACGGTAATAGCCGTTGACTTCAGAAATCGTGGTAATAATCTGTGGATTATTCGGGTTTTTTCGGCTTGCTTCAATGGCATTGTCCAATAAGTTAGAAAGTAAAACACTCATGTCAAATTCAAGTGACTTCGGAATTTGGGCAGTCATTCGCAGAGAAATTTCAATGCCGTAAGTAAGGGCTTCTGAAGCTTTTCCGTTCATAACAACATCAATTACGGAACTGGAGGTTTGTACAACAGAAGGAATGAGATTGATTTTTCTTTTCTTCCATTTTTCTGTATAGGCCAATGCTTCTTCATAGTTGGCAGATGCAATCAATTCCTGCACGCATTGAATGCTATTCTGAAAATCATGCCGAAGAATTGAAATTTCCTGATATTTTTGTTCTAATTGTTGTAATTGAAGTGATAGTTGTTCTTTTTCCAGCTTGTCTTGACTGGCGACATGAATTTTTCTAACAAAGGTAAATACAATCCCGTCCAGCAGCGTGATCATAATGGCAATGCAAACATAGTCACGGATGTTGTCATAAGAGATGAGATAAAATATAGAAAAATTCATCAGTAGCGTAATGAAAAGAACAGAAATGATTAAAAACCATTCATTTTTGTGAAATTTATATTTTTGTTTTCTTTTTATCCACAAAAGGGCTTGTGTGACCAGAAAATAGAGCAGCTTCGTCATTATTAGACAGAGGATTCTTTCAATACAATGAGAGTTGTTACTAAATTCTCTGATCGGAATATCAGCTATTTTGGAGAGCAATGCTAAGATTGGCATATTTACAAAATACATTAAAACATAGCATAAAATTGTAACAAATATTTTTTCACTGAGATTTCCGTCTAAAAATACAATTGAAAATAATAGAATAATTAAATT
>DYCW01000414.1 GCA_019417865.1 Ruminococcus sp.
CTCATTGAAAGAAGCATCCAATGCTACAGATGCACGTGCATAGTAGGTCAACATTGCAATTGCATCTTCTACTGCAACCTTGCCGCTCAAGTCTGCATCGCCCTTTACGCCAATGTAAACAGTCGGATTGACTTCCACTGCAACTGGCTCAGCATCTGGATTCATCGGATCTGTAAAGGTAGCCTTTACTTCACCTACATAGTAAGGAGCACCTGCTTCGTCATATACACTCTTCGGTGTTGCACCCTCAAAGGAAACTGCACCCTCAGCGGAGAGCATATCGAACTGGGTTCCTTCTTCGTCAATCGCAACGAACTTGCTGAACAGGTCAGCCGGATCAAATTCTCTTTCATCAACAGAGAAGTAGAAGTTATCCGGGTTCACTTCAATTTCCAGTGTGGTACTGCCAACTGGTTCCTTAGAAGTCGTTGTGGTAGTAGTTACACTGCTGGTTGTCGTAGTGGTGCTACCACCGCTTACACTTGTAGTGGTAGTGCTACCGCCGCTTACGGTCGTTGTGGTGGTGCTACCGCCACTTACCGTTGTCGTGGTGGTACTACCGCCGCTTACTGTTGTTGTAGTGGTGCTATCACCGCTTACCGTCGTAGTAGTGCCACTCGTTGTGGTGGTGCTATCACCACTTACGGTCGTAGTAGTCCCACTCGTTGTAGTCGTGGTTTCGCCACTAACTGTAGTATTGGTGGTTGTGGTAGTAGTTACGCTCTTCTCCTGATCCGCAATGATTCGTTCTACATTAAAGTAAACGCTTGCTTCACTTAGATTGCCCTTCATGGTAACCAGCTTGTAGGAAGAAACATATTCTCTATCCGGATTTGCTGCCTCATAAGCAACCTTTACATCTGCTGCTTCTGCATCTGGAACCTGGAAGGTTACCGTATAAACGCTGTCTGCTGCATCAAATGTGAAACTAGAAGCCTCATTCAATGTTGCAATGACATCATCCATTGTCACATCAAATGTAACCTCTGCTCCTGTGCTGGAAGCGATTGTATTGACTTGCTCTACAACCTGATTCAGCAGGTCACTATATTCTGCAAGTTCTGCTACGCTGCCTGGCACTTCAAACCGTGTAGTACGTTCTTCAAACTCTGCCTTTGCCCATGCTGCAAAGCTGTCAGCATCTGCAAATGTGTTGCTGTAAACCTTTTCAAAAGCCTTATTGGCATAATCATAAATGGTTTCCAGCTTATTCTGATACGTATTCAGAACATCGGTCAGATCTGCATAAACGCCGTATGCTGCCATCTTCGAGGTTAACTCTACCTTCAGATCCTGTACAATGCTTGCAACATAAGCCTTTGCAGTAGATGGTGTAACAGTATTGCCGTCTTCGTCCACAAAATTACCACCACCAACAAATGTCTTGGAATCGGAAACACCGTAGCCATTTACCACTGCGGTATAAGTGCCCTTCTTTTCCAGCATGCTGAAATCAATCTTGTCAATCAAAGAAGCTGCACCCTGCTTGGTCAATTCATCCTTAATTGCTTGAATGATGTTGCTCTGCACATAGCTGGTTACATCCACTTGACCCGTTACATAAACGGCGCTGTCCTTCACCTGAACAACCGGATCTCCTACCAGACAAGCCTTCAGCTTTTCTACGTATTCTGCATTCTTTCCAGAAAGATTTGCAGCATCCAGAATAGATGTGATATCCAATGTCTGGTTCACACCTTCCATCTGAATCAGTGCACTTTCTGCTTTGCTGCCCCACTCAGATTCCGTTTTATCTGGTGCGATATAGAGCATGGAATCTACGCTGAACACTTCCGGCTCTGCAACTTCTGCATATGTAACCACTGCCAAGCCCTGTGTCAGAGCAATCGGCAATGCAGCAGCAATTGCAACTACTTTGTTAAAAGCCTTCTTCATTGTACCTTTCCCTCTCTTCTTTCAATTTTCGTGCCATCAAGCGTGATTGCACAGACGTGATTGCATTTGTGCAGTTTCACTTCCCCTCACTATAACTGCCCTGTTCTTATTCCATGTGACCGGATTCGCAGAACGAGATACCGGATGTTCCATGAATGCCTGAAAGCACTTGACATCGTTTACAGCACGGGTGCATAAACTGCTATAAACGATTTACATAAAGTATTTTAACACATTCTTTCCGGCTTGTCAAGCCCATAATTTCATTTTTTCAAAAATTATTGCATGGAAATTTCGTCCGAATTTGTAGGTTTTTCACAATTTCAAAGCTCTTTCAACATGTTTCAACAGTCCTTCAACCAAACTTTTGTGTGCTATTGGTGAAAGATGATATTTACCACTGCTTTATTTCCATCATCTTTCACAAAACACACACACAAACAGCCTGCAAGAAAAATGCAGGCTGTTTGTGTTGGAAAAATAATAAGGAGAATGTATGAAGAAAGCAAATTCTTGATTCCGACCAGCTGTCCATAGACTGACAGCGGCGGGAACTGTCACAATGCAATCAGACGGATTAAGACTGCTGATTCTTCGTGACTTCTTTCAATACCACATCAATCTTTTGTTCCTGCCCATTGCGAACAATGGTCAGTGTGACCGTGTCACCGGCATTGAACTCATTTTTATAGCTATTCAGCTCTTCTGTTGTCTGAATTTTGTTGTCGTTGATGGCAGTAATGATATCACCAACCTGTAAACCGGCTTCATCTGCTGCACCATCTTCGGTGATACTAATAATATATGCACCAATCGGCAGGTTATAAGCCTGTGAAACCGCTTCCGAAACATCCTGACAGCTGATGCCCAGCTGTGGTCTGCCGGTTACATAGCCATGGTTAATCAAATCGTCTACGATTTCCCGTGCCTCTGTCATCGGAATGGCAAAACCAATTCCCTCAATGGTTGCACCACTGGAAGAAACACTGGAGGACATCTTTGCAGAGTTGATACCGATGACCTGACCAGAGCTGTTAATCAGCGGACCGCCGGAGTTGCCGTTATTGATCGCCGTATCGGTCTGAATCAGGGTCATGGTCTTGTCATTGATGGTAACTTTCCGATTCAGTGCGGAAATAATACCGCAAGTAACTGTATTTTGTAGTTCCAGGCCCAATGGATTCCCAATTGCTACAACGGTATCGCCCACCTGGCACGCATCACTGTCACCAAATTCTGCTGCAACCAGACCGGTCTGGTCTACTTTTAATACAGCGAGGTCTGTTTCAATATCATATGCAACAATCTCTGCCTCATAGGTTGTTTCTTCATCCGACATCCGAATTTCAACGGAAGCGGCTTTTCCGCAGCCATATTCTGAATCATAGATAACGTGTGCATTGGTTACAATATAGCCGTCTTCCCGCATGATGATTCCGGTTCCCACACCAGTTAATGCACTGGAATTGTTGTTGCCACTTCCAAACATTCCAAATCCATAACTATAGTTATAGTTGTTCGGCATCTGGAATGTTGCCTGCACGCCCACAACAGACGGTGTTACCTTTTTGACAATATCTCTGATGGACATTGCATTGGTACCAGCAGACAATTCAATCCAGCTCTGTGCGGTACTGTCATCCAGTCCCAAAGTACTGTCCTGACTGCTCTCTGCCTGCTGTGCTTGTGTAGGGGCTGCCTCAGAAGTCTCAGAGGAAGTACTGCTGCTATCAGTCGATACCAGTTTTCTTGAATTTTGTACCGCATTGAAAATTCCAATCGAACCAACAGAAACGATTGCCATTGCTGCAACAAATGCCACTGCCTTCATCCAGAAGTGTCCCTTTTTCTTCGGCGGCTTACCGCTGCCCGAAACCTGTGCTGGAGTATTCGGATTAGAATAGTAGTTCACATAACTATATCCCTGCTGTGCAGATTTGTTGTCGGCAGCATTTCCCGTATTACCGGGCTGTGCGGTATAACTGGTTGCAGATGCCCCACTATTATTTGCATAGCCGCTCGAAACAGGAGATTTCGAATAACTATAACTGCCGGTAGAAGTCCCTGCACCGTAATTGGCTGCATGATTGGGATTGGATGCCCCATAGCTGCTGGTATTTGCAGCATGGTAACCAGCTGCACTGCCGGTACTTGCCGGATTGTAACCAACCGTACTGGAGCCGGTTGTATTACTCGTATTTGCTGCACCGTATCTGCCTGCTGCATCCGATACGTTGTTGCCTGTGGATGTACCTGCATGAGGAGCAGCCTGTTCCGGCTGTTTATTTTCTGATGCCGATATATTTGCAGTGTTCATATCATCGTGTTTCATCATACCTTGTTCCCGTTCATACATAAGAATCATCCTTTCTATTGAAAACCGCTGCTGTCTGCATTGGTTTGTCTTGTTCTTTTCTCTATGTTTATTATTATACGCTGCATTGTGATAACTTTATGATAACAACCGGAAAACATCGTTAAACGCACATGGATTCTCATTTTCACAATCGAACATTGCCCAAAACAGGAATGTTAGCAGCCATTTACTCAGAAAAATGCCCCTTGCAGCACCTCCTCATGTACCGCAAGGGACAAAACCATAAAATCACTTCATATCCTCTCAGTCAAAAGACGCATCCAGTCCGGCTGACTGCCGTGCATAATAGCTCAAAATGCGAACAGCATCTTCCACGCTGATTGTGCCGTCACCGTCAATATCCGCAGCCGCCTTCTGAGCTGGTGTAAACTGTTCACCCAGTGCCGCAGATACCCGTGCATATTCTGTTAAAGCAGCGACCGCATCCTCAACCGCAACCTTCCCATCACCGTCTACGTCTCCTAATTTATATATCGGCTCTGTTACCGTAGGCAGATAACCACTTGCCAATAGTGCTTCAGCAATGACCGCATGCCCGGCAGCATTTGGATGCACATCTGCATTGGAAATGTTGGTATAGGTCCAGGCATGCCCTTTGAAGGCTGTATAAATATCCGCTGCATAAATGCTGCCCGCAGCAGCCTGATCCCGAATATTTTCGTTTAATCCGACCGGCACCAACGTATTGCCATTTAGACTGCCTTCCAGGAACTGATACACCAAGCCACTGGAAAACAGATTCAGTGTACTGATTGCACTGCTTGAAAGACCAGTCTCATCATTTTCAATACTTGCTGGATCATAAATAGTCTGAAATGCGAGCTTTGCGTCGCTATTGGTGCTTTGCAACTGGAGAATGATATTATTGATATTTTCATTCGCTGTTGCCACTGCCGGCGGGATGTTCTTCATCAAATACCGCTGAAACGCCAGTTGATTGGCTTTTACCGCAGCAGCCAGCTCTGTAATGGTGCCATAGTCCTTGATAGAAACCACATCGTTGTCTAGAATCGGCTGTAAAACATCATTGGCACCAATGGAAACCAGAATTACATCCGCACTTGCCACCGCACCCTGTAGAGTAGCATCCGTTTGCAGCAGCTGCAACAGCTCTGCGGTGGTCATGCCATCCTGTGCCAGGTTGGTCACTTTCTGATTCATAGACTGCTCCAGCAGGGAAACATATGACTGTGAAACATCTTCCAGACCATAGCCCGTGCTGATGCTGTCGCCAAGCACCAATACCTGATATGGTGCAATTGTCTCACCCTCAGCCGCTGCGGGAAGTGCTGGCAATGTCATAGTCGCAATGGTCAATGCTGCCGCCGCTGCAATCGCTCTGCCGGTCCTTCTATTTTTCATAAAACTCATCCTTCTTTCTTATGTATCGGCTTTGTTTTTCTCACTTGTAATTGCATTATAGCATAATCATCCACAATCTGTCAAGTGGAAAATGACGGTTCTGCAAAGGCAGCCTGAAACTACAAAATGACGCAGTCGATATCACTACCGACTGCGTCATTCCAACAATGAGAAAAAGAAAAATTGAAGTATTCGTTTTTTGCATCCGTTTTACTGGCATGCGTTCATTATAGCAGATACTGACAGAAATGTCAACCATTTTTCCACAAGAAAAAACAGTTTCATGCTATCTGCACAAATACAGGGTCCCATTTTTGTTCATTCTTCTAAAATTGAATCCAGAAAGCAACATAAATTCAGCAGACAAAACTTGTTCGTCGAACGCAAATTACAAAAACCGGCATCTGCACTGTCCTGCAAACACCGGTTCTTTCTGTTCCAACCAAACAGTTTATTTTTGTTTTGGCACGGCATATAAATTCGTCTCCCATGCCGGAATATATAATTGATGTCGAATATAAATGTCATAATTGGGATTCAACTTTTGAATCAGCAGCGGCAGTGAAAACATATCCTCATTGCGGTGATAGAGGGAAACCATCAGTTTTGGCATGTAATGAGCAATGGTCTGTGCAGCTCCCCAGAGAGCCTCCCGTTCACAACCTTCTACATCCATTTTTATCAAAGTGGCAGCCCTTCCCTCTAACACACTGTCCACGGTTCTGGCTGCAATCGTCTGACCCGCTGCTGTCACCGCAGACTG
>DYCW01000415.1 GCA_019417865.1 Ruminococcus sp.
GATTCTGGACGACAACGGTTTACAGTTCGTTGCAGTGGAACGGGTGAGCGGCAGTCTGACGGATCATTATGATCCAAGAGCCAATGTGGTACGGTTGTCAGATTCTGTTTATGATTCTGCTTCTGTCGCTGCCATTGGTGTGGCAGCACATGAGTGTGGTCATGCCGTACAACATGCAACGGAATATACACCTATAAAAATTCGGCAGGCAATCATTCCAATCACACAATTCGGCTCTTATGCATGGTATTTTGTACTGATTTTAGGATTGATTCTCAGTCTGCGACCGTTGGTTTATGCAGGTATCCTTTTATTTTCGCTGATTGTGCTGTTTCAGTTTGTCACCCTGCCGGTCGAGTTCAATGCCAGCAGCCGTGCCCTGAAAACATTGGACAATTATCATATTTTAGAGCAGGATGAATTGACAAGTGCCAGAAAGGTATTGACTGCCGCAGCCATGACTTATGTGGCATCGCTGGTCAGCTCCATTTTGCAGTTGCTTCGTCTGCTGGGACTGGTAAATCGGAGACGTGACTGATGCAGGGAAGAAAATTAGCAGTACAACTTTTGGATCAGACAGAGCAGGCAGGCAGCTATTCCAATTTGCTGCTTGACCATGCCCTGCATCAGGTGCAGATGGAACAAAAAGAAAAAAATCTTTGCACAGTCCTCTTTTACGGCGTGTTGACACGCCGAATTACATTGGATGCTGTATTGGCGAAATACAGCAAAAAACCTGTCGCAAAGTTGGATACGACAGTGCGGAATATTCTGCACGTCGGACTTTATCAGATTCTTTATTTGCAGCACATTCCAAACCGTGCTGCTGTGGATGAAAGTGTCAAGTTGACGAAACAGTGCCGGAAGGCAAGTGCAGGCGGTTTTGTGAATGCGGTGCTGCGTGCATTTTTGCGGGATGAAAAGCAAATTCCACTGCCAAAGCAGAAGAAACAGGCACTGTCTGTGCAGTATGCTGCTCCTATCTGGTTGGTGGAATTGCTGATACAAACCTATGGGGAAGCAGAAGCCATTTCCTTTTTGGAGAATGCTCTTCAGCCACCGCCGCTGACCATTCGGCGAAATCCGTTGCTGGCAACAGAAGAACAGCTGATGGATGCACTTGCTGGCCATGGCATTCAAAAACATTCGTTTGTGAAAGATGCCTATCTTTTAAGCGGTGGAAACATTCGGAACTGTCGAGCATTTCAGGAGGGTTGGTTTCATGTGCAGGATGCTGCTTCCCAGCTTTGCTGTATGGCATTGGGTGCAAAGGCAAGAGAAACTGTGCTGGATGTGTGTGCCGCTCCAGGTGGAAAAACCTGTACCATTGCGGAACATATGCAGGGAACTGGTCAGGTCATGGCATTTGAATTACAGCCCAATCGTGTGCCATTGATTGTAAAGGCGGCAGAACGGTTGCATTTGCAGAATGTGACAGCAGAGCAAGGGGATGCTACTGTTTTCCGTGCGGATTTGCCGCAGGCAGACCGGGTTTTATGTGATGTACCTTGTTCTGGCATTGGTGTGATTCGCCGAAAGCCCGAGATTCGTTATAAAAAGCCGGAAAGTTTTGCAGACCTGCCGAAAATACAGGCAGCCATTCTGGAAACTGCTGCACGCTATGTCAAAGTCGGCGGTACGCTGCTCTATTCTACCTGCACCATTCGACCGGAGGAAAACGCACAGGTGGTGCAGCAGTTCTTGTCACAGCACAATGCGTATGCTTCACAACCTGTGTTGCCGGAGCTGGGCGGAAAATGGAGTGAGTCTATGGTGACACTGCTGCCGTCTGACTGTAACAGTGACGGGTTCTTTCTGGCAAAGATGCAGCGAATCAAATGAGGAGGATATATGGAAAAACAAGATATTCTTTCCTTGACGCTGCCCGAGTTGGAAGCGGCTGTTACAGAAATGGGACAGCCGAAATTTCGGGCAAAACAGATTTTCAGTTGGCTGCATCAAAAACGTGTGACAGATTTTTCTGAGATGACGACGTTATCTTTGCCATTTCGGGAACGATTGGCATTCACTTTTTGTATAAATAGACTAAAAATTGAAAAAAAGCTTGCATCTTCCGTAGATGATACGGTAAAATATTTATATCAGCTGCCGGACGGCAATTATGTAGAGACAGTTTGTATGCAGTATCATCATGGCACCAGCCTTTGTATTTCGACACAGGTGGGTTGTCGGATGGGCTGTCGGTTTTGTGCTTCTGCGATTGCCGGATTTGTGCGGAATCTGACACCGGCAGAGATGCTTCTGCAAATTTACGAAACAGAACGGGCACAGGGCTGTAAAATCTCCAGCCTGGTGCTGATGGGAATCGGAGAACCACTGGATAACTTTGAAAATGTCATGCAGTTTTTACAGCTGCTCTCTGACCCGAATGGTTATGGCATGAGTCTGCGGCATGTGACGATTTCCACCTGTGGCATTGTACCGAAAATACTGGAATTGGCAGAAAAACGACTGGGACTGACCTTGTCTGTTTCCCTGCATTGTCCGAATGATGAAGGGAGAAGTGCCATCATGCCGATCAACCGTACCTATCCCATTGATACATTGTTGGATGCCTGTCAGGTTTACTTTGAAAAGACTGGCAGACGAGTCACCTTTGAATATGCTGTAATGGAACAAGTGAACAGTGCAGAACGGGATGCCGCAGAGCTGGCAGAACGGTTGCGTGGACTGCATGCACATGTGAATTTAATTCCAGTGAATCCCATTGCAGAACGACAGTATCACACCTTGCGAAAGACTGTGTTGCAGTTTCAAAAGACATTAGAGAAATATGGAATCCCTGCAACCATTCGACGAACGCTGGGCAGTGATATAGAAGCCGCCTGTGGGCAGCTGAGAAGAGATGCATTGAAAAAGCATTTGAGATGAAAAATCAAGAGACATAGAAACAGGGGGGAATGCATTGAATTGTGCAAGTGTAACACATATTGGTTATGTGCGTGAGGAAAATCAGGACTGTGTCGAAACGAGAACCTTTCCGGATGGTGTACTGGCATTGGTTTGTGATGGCATGGGCGGCGAGCGTGCTGGGAAAGAAGCAAGTACACAGGCAACACAAATTTTTTTGGAATGCATGGAAGAACGCTGTCAAAAATCGATGCAGACTTATGAAATTCGCAATGCGATGATGGCGGCAGTTTCTGCTGCCAATACGGTGATTTATACGGCTGCCAAGCTGAATTACCAGAATTTTGGAATGGGTACGACCTGTGCAGCAGCATTCTGGAATCAGGAGGGCGTGACAGTTGTCAATGTGGGAGACAGCCGTGCCTATTATTATGCAGATGGTATCTTGCAGCTGATCACAGTAGATCATACATTGGTTAACTTTTTGTTGTTTTCAGGAAAGATTAAAGAAGAAGAACTCGAAACGCATCCGATGAAGCATATGCTGATTCGGGCGGTTGGAGTAGAAAAAACAGTAGAAGCAGATGACTTTTTTATTCCCTACACAGACGGCATGAAGATATTACTTTGTTCTGACGGACTGCATGGTTTCTGTACGGAAAAGGAGATACAGGCGATTATGCAGCAGGAAAAAACAGCACAGGAACTGGCAGATGCACTTTTGCAGCTGGCATTAGAAAAGGGCGGCAGGGATAATATTGCCATTGCTGTCATGACTGAATAATATCATTGGAGGGAGCGTATGGATAATTATATCGGCAAACGGCTGGATGGTCGCTATGAAATTACAGAGCTAATTGGACAGGGCGGCATGGCAAATGTCTATAAAGCAACGGATGTGCTGGACAACAGAGTGGTAGCAGTGAAGATTCTGAAGCGGGAATTTTCTGAGAATGATGAATTCTTACGGCGTTTCCGCAATGAGTCCAAGGCAATTGCTGTGCTGTCGCATCCCAATATCGTGAAAATTTATGATATGGGCTTTTCCGAAAAGATACAATATATTGTTATGGAATATATTGATGGCATCACACTGAAGGAATATATTGACAGTGAACGGGTGCTGAACTGGAAAGATGCCGTACATTTTATCATTCAGATTCTGCGGGCATTGCAACATGCTCATAATCGTGGTATTGTGCATCGGGATATCAAGCCGCAGAATATCATGCTGCTGACGGATGGTACCATTAAGGTCATGGACTTTGGCATTGCAAAATTTGCAAGAGAAGAAAGCATGACGGCGACCGATCAGGCAATTGGTACCGTGCATTATATTAGTCCAGAGCAGGCAAGAGGCGATGTCACAGATGAAAAGAGCGATATTTACTCCGTTGGTGTGATGTTTTATGAAATGATGACAGGGCAAAAGCCGTTTGATACCGATAATCCGGTTTCCATTGCTGTGATGCATATCAAAAATATTCCAGTCCGACCGAGGGACATTAACCCCAATATTCCGTCTGGATTGGAAGAAATTATCATGCATGCCATGGAAAAGGATGCAGAAAACCGTTATCAAACTGCTTCTGATATGATTCGAGATATTGAAGCCTTCAAGCAAAATAATCAGATTATTTTCGGCTATTATAGTGTACCGTTGGTACAGCAGCGGGCAGCAGATATGGGAAGAATGCAATATGGTACACCACAGCAGTCGGTTGCCCCAATGCCGCCAGTGCAGCAGCCAGAACCATATGAAGAGGTAGAAGAGGAAGACGATTACGAAGAGGAGTATGAACCGGACGAACCAGAAACACGTCAAAAATCCTTGGTTGTACCAATTCTGACAGCAGTGACTGTGGTGGTCATTGTTGTGGCAGCTGTATTTATTGTAGCACTATTGACCAATCCCAACTTGCTGCGAAAATCTGTAGAAGTACCAAATCTGATTGGTATGACTTACGATGATGCCGTAAAGAACTATGATAGTGATATTGTATTGAGTGTGGAAGAAGAAGAGTACAATGACGAGTATGCAGCAGGAACGATTTATAAGCAGAGTGAAAATCCGGGAACGCTGGTAGACCGGGGGGATAACAACAAAATTCGGATCGCCGTGGCAGTTAGCCGGGGAACGCAGATGCTGACGGTGCCAGAGGTGAAGAACTACTCTGAGGCAGAAGCAAAGAATATGCTGACGGATATGGGTTTTCATGTCAATGAAATTTTTGAGGCAAGTAATGCAGAGGATGCCATTCAAAAGGGAAATTGTATCCGAACGGATCCTGCATATGGTACAGAACTCAAAGTGGGAAGCAGTGTGAACTTGTATGTTAGCACAGGCATTGCGATTGATGAAGTAACTGTGCCGCAGTTTGTTGGCATGACACAGGCGGATGCAGAAACAGAATGTGCACGGATTAACTTGAAAGTTGCAGGTGTGGAAGAGGTAGATTCTGACAAGCCAAAGGGCGAGATTGTAGAACAAAGTCTTGCCGCTTATGAAACGGTCAACGCTGGAACAGAAATTCTCTTTAAAGTCAGCAACGGCAATGCACCAGAGGGTGATGTTTATTATGGTATGTATTTGCCAACAGATATTACTGGGAAATATACAGTAGATTTTACAATTGATGGACAGGTGGTCAAGAGCTATCCGTTTGTTGCAGAAACGGCTGGTGGCATGGTGGAAGTGACGCTGACTGGTACAGGACAGAAGCAGGTAACGGTTTCTGTTACAGGGGAAACTACTGGTATGACAGCACGGCTTGGTATCTATACGTTTGACTTTACAGCCGGCTCCTTTGTGGCAATTTCAGAGGATTTTGAGTCGGCATTTGCAGCGGTGACACCGGTGCATACCGCTGCTCCGGTCGAACCGGCTGCAACAGAACCCGCTGCACCGGAGGCACCACAATGAGAAAAGAACCTGTAATTGTTGAGAAAAAACAGGGCAGAATCTTGAAATGCGTAGGAGGACTCTATACGGTAGAGTCCTCTTCCGGTATTTGTACCTGCAAGGCAAGAGGTGTGTTCCGAAAACGTGGAATGACACCATATGCAGGAGATTTTGTCACCATAGAGGAAGATGTCATTACAGAAATTCTGCCACGGAAAAACAGCATCATCCGTCCGCCGCTTGCCAATCTGGATCAGCTGCTGTTTGTCACTTCTACCTGTAAGCCAGTTCCGAATCTACTGTTATTGGATCAGTTTATTGCTGTTGCCATTTATAAGCAGATTACGCCGATTTTGGTGCTGACAAAATTGGATTTACAAGAGGGAAAAGCATTGCAAGCATTATATACCGCAGCCGGGATTTCGGTATTTCCGGTTTGTTATGATCAGCCAGAAACACTTGCTGCTGTAAAGCAATGTTTACAGGGAAAGGTCAGTGCTTTGACGGGCAATTCCGGTGCAGGAAAATCGACACTTTTAAATGCATTGTATCCAGATTTACAGTTGCCAGTTGGAGAGATCAGTGAGAAACTCGGACGGGGACGGCACACGACACGGCAGGCTTCTCTGTATCCACTGGATGGCGGCTATATTGCAGACACACCAGGCTTTTCCACCTTTGAGTTGGAGCAGTATGTGCGGATTCCAAAGGAAGAACTGGCAGATTGTTTTCCGGAGTTTTCTTCCTATCGGCAGGACTGTCGGTTTCAGGATTGTGCACACATCTGTGAAAAGGGATGCGGTGTACTGGCAGCAGTACAGGCAGGGGAGATTGCCGAGAGTCGGCATGCTTCTTATGTATCCATGTATGAGATTGCAAAAAAACGTAAGGAGTGGGAAACATGAAAACCGCAGTGATTTTTTCCGGCGGGGCATTTTCTATGCCGGAGTGGATGCAGCTACCAGAAGAAGCTGTTTTCCTTTGTGCCGACAGTGGTTTACGCCATGCCAGAGCACTTGGGATAAAACCAGACTGGATATTAGGGGACTTTGATTCCAGTTCGGAATTACCCAATGGAAAAAATGTACGACAGTATCCCACGGAAAAGGATGATACGGATACCATGCTTGCGGTCAAGCTGGCACTTTCTATGGGGGCACAGGAGATTCAGATTTACGGAGGACTGGGCGGACGATTTGACCATGCCATTGCGAATGTACAGGTTTTGCGGTATTTGACAGAGCAGGGAGCAGTTGGAATACTTTGCGATGCACAGAATTGGATGACGATTCAGGTAAGTGGTATGGTGCGGCAGTATCCAAAGCGGATAGGATGGTATTTTTCGCTGCTCTCGCTGAGCAATATCTGCACTGGTGTAACGGTGCATGGTACAAAGTACACATTGGAAAAGGGAATACTGTCAGCAGACATACCACTTGGAGTCAGCAATGAAATTACAGCAGAGCAGGCGGAAGTTTCGTTGGAACAAGGTTGTTTATTGGTGCTGTATACAAGAGATGCTTTTAAGGAAAATCAGTAGAGAATATATTTATATAAAAATCATTCCGCACATGGCAGATTACTGCGGTGTGCGGAATGATTTTTTTTGAATCAGATTGGAGGATAAACATGGAGCCAAACAAAATTGCAATGCAAGTTAAGAAATGGTATCAACCGCATCATTCGCTTATCGTTGGAATGGACGGATTAGGCGGTGCTGGAAAAAGCACACTTTCTG
>DYCW01000416.1 GCA_019417865.1 Ruminococcus sp.
AATGCGAACATGATATTCAATTTGGCAGTCTGTTTTCGCAGACCTCGGTATCGGGGCTTTCGGTACCGAAAAATATTTTTTATGACTGCAAAGACATGTTCAACTTTACAGTGGACGGATGATTTCTGATGCTCTTTCTTCTTGACAGTATACTGACTGCTCTTTGATAACTTTTTGATAGATGACGGACATCTGTTGATTAGATACTTGATCTTTTTCCCTTTTTTGTTTTTCTTGATTGCTCCGATATATCCGCTGTCACCATATGCACGCTCTTCTTCGCCGTGCAGCAATTCACTCATAACGGTAACATCTTTTGCGGAATGTGCTTCCGGATCACGCTTCTTTTCCTTATTCTTTTTTGAGACAAATTCCTCCACGAATACAGCATTTTTCAGGTAGTGGAATCCCGTTTCAATTCCCCACCGAAGACGATAAATCTCTTTGATGTCACGCTTAGGGAAATCCTTCCGGTCAAGATTCGTGACTAGAATTTCATCCTCTTCACTCTCCCTTCATCCTGTCCACCGCATACAGATGATATCTGTGAAAAGGCAGTAATCAATTTCTTTCTCATAAGATTTTCTTTTCTTTCTATTTTTACGTATTTTTTGAATTGGGCATGCAATTAGGGCATGAAAAAAGAGCCGGTTTCCCGACTCTTTTAAGCACACATTCGAAAATATTTGCTACAATTTTTTCAATATTTTAATCCATTTGGTATTTCCTTTTTTGTGTTTAGCAAACCTTCTGTTTCCATTCTTGACATATGGAAAGCACGTTTGCATGTGTTACACCAAATATCGCAGCAGCCCATGTTATCTGAAATAGTTGTGATAGAAAAATCTGTTTCGAGACTCCCACAATAAGGACATTTTCCAGGGATTTTCTTTGATAAAATATTTTCTAAATTTTCTATCCATTTCATTTACATACCTTCCTTTTTAAAATTTGATAATAGATACTTTCAAGGCGATAAGCTTGTTTTTCCATTTCTTGCAGGTGACTCTGTGCATATTCTTTCCCGTGCTTTCTCAGCTGTTTTACATGGCATTTTTCATAAATAATTGTTCTTATAATCTGTTCTCATCAGAAAAAACGTTTGAGAACAAATCAATTCGTCCAATGTCATTGTAATCGACTGAAAAACGTTCTAAAAATTGCAATCCCCGTTTGCCGGATTGTTCAGCAGATTCCCATTTTGATCAAAACGAGACCCATGACAGGCACAATCCCAGGAATGTTCTGCGGGATTCCATTTCAATGCACAACCCAGATGCGGACATCGCTTTCCCGAAAAGGAAAGCAAATTCTTTACTGTCTCAAAGCTGTTGACAAACAACTGTGTTTTCAGAATACCTCTTGACGGATTAAATACATCGGAAAAATCATTTTTCTTTCCCTGTACCAAATCACACAAAAGCTGTGCAGAGAGCATGGCTCCTGTCATCCCCCATTTATTGAAACCAGAGGCAGTATATAGTTGTGTGGTACGGCTCGAATAGTGTCCGATATACGGAATGGCATCCAGACTCATACAATCCTGTGCTGCCCAAACACAATGCTCCTTTGCCTGTGGATAATGTTGTTTTACAAAATGCCGCAGTTCTGTCCAGTTTCCGCCTGTCTTTCCTGTACGGTGTCCGCCACCGCCAAGCAAAAGATAATTTTTATAATTCCGAAAGGAAAGACCTGTTTTGCTCTCATCTACATACATGCCGTTTACATTCTGTGCATGTTCCAATGCCATCATATAGGAGCGATGTTGATACAGCTTGAGAAAATAACTTCCATGTTTATTGAGAAACGGAAAATGTGTGGTAACAATCACATGCTTCGCCGTAATTTCTGCAAAATCAGTAATGGCGATATTCCCTCGCATTTGCTTCACAAACGTGTTTTCATAGATCGGTAACCCTTCTGCAATTGCTGCAATGAATTTCAGTGGATGAAACTGTGCTTGATGCGAAAACTTTACCGCTCCTGCTGTGCAAAATGGAAGCGGAAGATGTTCACAAAATGCAGCATGATATCCGATTTTCTCAATGGCTGCAAGCTCTTGTTCCAGTTTTTTTCTATCGTGGACAGCATACACATAATTATCCTGATATTCATAATCACAGTCTATCTTTTTACACAGCATTTCATAACATGTAAAAGCATGCTGGTTTGCCTGTAAATATTTTTGAGCATATTCTGCACCATAGACACGCAGGAGCCTATGATACAGCAACCCATGCTGCACTGTAATTTTTGCAGTGGTTCCTGCTGTTGTACCATTGCAGATTCTTCCCTTTTCCACAAGCATACAATTCACATGGTTTTGTTTTAGGAAATAAGCAGTCAGAATGCCTGCGATACCGCCGCCAATAATCAAGACATCTGTTTTCTTATTTTCTCTTTGCTGCGGAAAAGACGGAAGCTTGCTGTCTTTTTGCCATATTGATTCCATAAGATTTCTCCTCATGTAGAAATAATCATCAAAGAAAATGTCATACACAATCGCATTCTCTTAAATGCACAGGCTTATTTTCTCCGCAAAAACAAAAAATATCCGCTATGGAATTTCCACAGCGGATAAAACCTATCTATCAAATTCACGTTATTTTATATACTTGCTGAGATGTTATGTTTCTCCATCAATCTACCAGAATTGGATGGAACTCCTCTGTCCATGGCAAACCCCATTTGTTCAAGGCATTCATGAACGGATCTGGATCGAACTCTTCCACGTTATAAACACCTGGCTTTTTCCATTTTCCAGTCATCACCATCATAGCACCAATCATTGCCGGCACACCTGTAGTATAGGAAACCGCCTGAGAGCCGACCTCACGATAGCATTCCTGATGGTCACAGACGTTATAAACGTAATATGTCTTTTCCTCACCGTCCTTGACCCCCTGGAAAATACAGCCAATATTTGTCTTCCCTACTGTTCTTGGACCAAGCGATGCTGGATCTGGCAAAACAGCCTTCAAAAATTGCAGTGGTACAATTTCCTTGCCCTCGTAGACAATCGGTTCAATAGAAGTCATACCGACATTCTCCAGACACTTCAGATGCGTCAAATAGCTCTGTCCAAATGTCATAAAGAACCGAATCCGTTTTACACCCTTAATATTCAGTGCCAGCGATTCCAGCTCTTCGTGGTGCAGCAGATACATATCCTTTTCTCCGACCTGGTCAAAATTGTAGACCCGTTTGATTTCCATTGGCTCGGTTTCTACCCACTTGCCATTTTCAATATAGCTGCCCTTTGCAGAAACTTCCCGAATATTGATCTCCGGGTTAAAATTGGTGGCAAACGGGTAACCATGATCACCGCCGTTGCAATCCAGAATATCAATATAATGAATCTCATCAAAATAATGTTTCTGAGCATAGGCACAGAATACACCCGTTACACCTGGATCAAATCCGCTTCCCAACAATGCAGTAATGCCTGCTTTTTCAAACCGTTCCCGATAAGCCCACTGCCACTTATATTCAAATTTTGCCGTATCCTCCGGTTCATAGTTTGCGGTATCCACATAATCTGTCTTCGTGGCAAGGCAGGCATCCATAATGGTCAAATCCTGATACGGCAGTGCTACATTGATAACAATATCCGGCTTCTCCTGCTCTATCAGTGCCACCAACTGTTCTACGCTGTTGGCATCCACCTGTGCTGTCGTGACAACGGTTTTTGTTCCCTTTTTCTCTACCGCCTCTTTCAGTGCATCACACTTTGACTTTGTACGGCTGGCAATACAGATTTCTGTGAACACTGCACTATTCTGGCAGCATTTGTGTACAACCACACTTGCCACACCACCTGCTCCGATGATCAACGCTTTTCCCATACCAATTTCCTCCAAATAAATTTTAACAACAGTCCCAATTATAGATGACATCACTGAAATCACACTGTTTCAGCTTCTCCCGATGGATAAAGAAATTGCAAATTCCTGCATCACCCCACATAATACGATCCGCTCCATCTCCGAAATCACTGTCCAGTTGGAACAGAAGCACATCATGCGAATCCTCTTCATTCCGTGGATCAAACTGCGTAAAGCCTGGATAGCCACCCATTTTATGGGTAAATCCATCATTTGCAGCTTCATAAATCTCATCCGGTATTTCTTCCACTTCTTTCTGATAGGCGTCCAGAACTGCGTTTTTCATATAGCTTTCAAAATGGCAATCCCCATTAGAAATAGTTTCGGTTTCTTCCGAAAAATCCAGACCCCAACAGCCGGTAACCGGAAATAAATCTTCCCCAAATGGCAGATTGTTTCCAACCTTTTCGTTTACTTCGGCTTCTGTAACCGTTCTGTCCAGTTCCTTGTAGTAGCAAATACGAAAGCCGTCTTGATGGGTATTGTTGTCAAAATCACATCCGCTTAAATCATCATTGAGAATCCAGAATTGCAGCAAACCCGTGTGCGGAAAATCCGGCAACGTAATTTGACTGCAATCAATCTGTGCCAGCAATCGCAGCTGAAAGCCTTTGCTGTCTGTTGGAATTTGTTCGCCATGCGGCACATAGCCCAGACCGCCGACCTTACTTTCAAAAATAGAAGGGTTGCTGTCCGTCAGGGTTAGTTTCATACAGGGAGTCCGTGTCTTTTCCATAACCGCATTCCACATCTCTTTTGTAATCTGTTCGTTTTCCTGCATTTTTTCCTCACTTTCTATGGAAATGATTTTCCACACTTTCCTTTTTATTGCTGCCTTACTCGAACCGTCTGGCAACTCGACATTTTATTTTCGCCCTTCCGCCGCCGATTCCCGCAGGGCATCTCTCACGTTATTCGGAATGGCAAAGCACCCTTGATGTAAAATCGTATTATAATACCGTGTCCGAATCCCCAGACCTGTCTCTT
>DYCW01000417.1 GCA_019417865.1 Ruminococcus sp.
AGACAGCTCTTGTAATGCCACGCTCTTTCGCTGCTTTGGCAACATCCGCATCTGCCATAAAACAGTGTACAGTTCCCCCTAAGGTTTGCAATGCATGTTTGTTAATACCCGCATATGCCATATTGGTATCTGTTATAATATCTGCTCCGTTTTTCAATGCCTGTAGTGCAATGGAAACCGCACCCTTTGAGAATGTAAGATTCTTTACATAATCAAAATCAGCAGTTGTATGAATCACTCTTTTTAAAATATTGTATTCTGCCTCTTGTAACATGGTATCCTGTAGGTGACTTTCAATGATGGAAAAACTTTTTTTCTCAATCTCCATTGGTTTTTCCAGTTCAATTTTTTGATGCATATACAACGCTCCAATCATTGTAATGGCTGATAGGGTTCTACATGGGCAGCATGAAAATCAGCAACTTCTGCATAGGCTGCCAAGGCAAAATCAAATAATTTTGCACCAATCACTGCACCGGTACCCTCTCCCAGACACATGCCACATTCTAAATATGCCTTCATACCAATAGCATCCAATGCCAACTTTCCAGCTGGTTCTGCAGAACAATGCGTTGCATAGAGAAAATCCCGACAAAGCGGTGCAAAGCGAACCGCACAATTTGCTGCAACAGCAGAGATAAAGCCATCAATCAAAACAGGAATTCGATAAATCGCACCGCCAAGAAAAGCACCCATCATCCCGCAAAGATCAAAACCGCCTACCTTGGAAAGCACATCTAAGACATCATTTGGATTGGGCTGATAATTTGCAATCGCACGGCGAATTAATTCTATCTTACGCTGCAAACCTTCACTGGACAGACCAGCCCCTCTGCCTGTGACGATTTCTGGTGATAAACCAGATAAAATTGAAAATACCGCACTGGAGGTTGTGGTATTTCCAATCCCCATTTCTCCTGTAATAATTAAATGATAGCCTTGCAATTTCTTTTCTTTTACCAATTCAATTCCAGTTAAAATTGCATGTTCTGCTTCCATTCGTGTCATGGCTGGCTCTTTTGCAAAATTTTTTGTTCCATAAGCAATTTTCCGAACCTCCAAACCAGTACAATGCATATCTTTTGCAATGCCGATATCAATCGGAAATACATCAGCATCACAAACAGCGGCCATGGAATTGATTGTAGCAAGACCTTTCGTAAAATTTTTCGTAACAGTTGCTGTTACTTCCTGTCCTGTCTGTGTCACATTTTCTGCTACAATACCATTATCCGCACAAAAAATCAAAATTGCTTTTTTTAGCGGCTGTAAGTCTGCCGTTCCACGAATCCCAGCAAGTTGCACAATCATTTCTTCCAGTCTTCCAAGGCTATGCAGCGGCTTTGCAATTTGATCCCATTTTTTCTGTGCAGTTAACATAGCCTGTTTATCCAATGGCTGCATTGTATTACATAATTCTAATAACATCATTCTACGCCCTTTCCATCTTGATAAAGTGCAAGTACTTTTTGTAGTTCCTGCTGATATTGTATCCGAAGAGATTGCGGGGAAAGAATCTCAATATTACTGCCATATTTCATCACCCATCGAAAAAAGCTGTCACTAATCCCAACTTTTACCCAAATGAGGTTACAGTCGGTATCGTTGTCATCTTTCCGTATGTGAATATATTCTCCAAATTTTTCCTTCATATCACCAACTAAAAAAGACTTCACACGAAATTTTACATTCTCATAATATTTTGGTTCAAACATGTCCAGTACAACGCCTTTGGGCTTAGGCGGAATGAGCGTTTTTTTGACTTTTTCCCCTGGATGAATCTTACGCATTCGATCAATTCGATAGGTTCGTACTTTTTCGTCCTCCTCATTCATACACTTCAAATAAAATCGGTCTTCAAAAAAGATAACCTGACAGGGAATCATATTTCTTCTTTTTTTATAGTATTCTATTTGTTCTCCTTTATATTTTCCATATTCAAAATCAATTTTTTGTTTTTCTGCAATAATCAGGTGAATCTGTTCCAAATTTTCCAAAAGATTCAATCCAACCGGTGTCAAATCATTCATTTGGATCCTACTAATCAGTTTTCGCACTTCTGATTCCGAACATAAGCCTTCAAACTTTTTAATTAAATGC
>DYCW01000418.1 GCA_019417865.1 Ruminococcus sp.
TGTGTATAAGAGACAGCAATCGGACTTTGCACCGTCATTGACACGAATCTCATCCAAAGAAAGTGTCACACCATATTGTTGGTAATAGTCAGCAATTGCCTGCTTAAGGAAATCATAACCGGTGCCGCTGTCTTCATAACCCTTAAAGGTTTCTTTTACGCCCATTTCTTCTGCACCTTTTTTCATCGCTTCTACACAAACTGGTGCAATTGGCAGTGTAACATCTCCGATTCCCATCCGGATCAGCTTCGCATCTGGATTTTCTTTCAGAAATGCATTCACTTTTTTTGCAATGTTAATGAAAAGATAATTCTTTTCCAACTTCAAAAAGTTCTCATTGATGGTAGGCATATTGATAATCTCCTTTACAAGATAAATTGATGTTAATTCTTTTGATCACAAAATGGGATACTCCATTTTCCCTTCAAAGACAAAAGTAGCTGGTCCAACCATAGTAACAGATTCGTCTTCGTGATAGATAATCCGCAGATCACCGCCACGCAGATGAATCTGTATCTCCTGTTCCTGCTTACAATAACCGTTTAAAACAGATGCAACAGCAGCAGCACAAGCCCCTGTACCGCAGGCAAATGTTTCCCCACTGCCACGTTCCCAGACACGCATTTGCAGGGTATGGTCGTCAATTACACGGATAAATTCTGTATTGACACGATTTGGGAATAATACATGGTGTTCAAAGGAAGGCCCGATTTTTTCTAAGTCCAGAGAATCAATCTCTGGCAGGAAAACAACAGCATGTGGATTTCCCATAGAAACACAGGTCATCTCATAAGTAACACCGTCTACTGTTACCGGCTTTGCAATAAAACGATCCCCTTCTGCTGCCACTGGAATTTCTGCCGGTTTCAAGATGGCTTTTCCCATATCCACTTTAACCGCATCTACCTGATTACTTTCTGGATTCACATAAAGCGTCAGATATTTGATACCGGAATTGGTTTCCAGAGACACTTCTGTTTTGTCTGTCATGCCATATTCGTAAACATATTTTCCGACACAACGTGTTGCATTGCCGCACATCATCGCCTCAGAACCGTCTGCATTGAAGATCCTCATTTTAAAATCTGCAATTTTTGACGGCATGATTAAAACCAAACCATCCGACCCGACGCCGAAGCGTACATTACTCAGAAAAATAGAAAGCTTTTCCGGATCGGTTACTGTTTCCTTGAAACAGTTGATATAGATGTAATCATTTCCGATGCCATGCATTTTTGAAAAAGTCAGCATAATATAATCCTCCTTCTCACTACTCTTTTTTTATTATACAAAAAAACACGACATAAATCAAGTTATAATGCAAATTTTTTTCTGCCGGACAGAAAATTTGGATTCTGTTCAAGAAAAAACTTGCAAAACGCTTGTATATGTGTTATAATTTATCAGAATACAGAAAACGGATTTTGATTACTGTTTCAGCTTCTTGCTTGGAAACACAAAAAATTCGTTGAGAAATGAGGTTATAGAATTGGATTTGAACATGATTTCATATCTGGCAGAATTGGGGAAACTGCATTTTTCGCCAGAAGAGATGGAACAAATGGCAAAGGATATGACCAGTATCATCGCCATTATGGACACAGTCAAGGAAATCGACATCACATATGATGCAGAGGCAGATAATAAGAATATATATCTGAATGATTTACGAGAAGATGTCAATGCACCATGCTTCCCAACAGAAAAAATTCTACAAAATGCTGTCAATGATGAAAATTGCTTCGTGGTACCGAAGGTAGTGGAATAATTAGGAAAGGAGATTCACTTTCTTTTAAAAGTGAAAAAGCTATAATGGATATTACAACAATGAGCATCCGTGAACAGCGTAATATGCTGGATCGCCATGATATTTCAACAAAAGAACTGACAGAATGCTATCTGGAAAGAATTGAAAGATTCGATCCGAAATTGCAAAGTTATATTACAGTTACAAAAGAAAAAGCAATGCAGGATGCAGAAAAAGCACAAAAAAAAATTGATGCTGGTACAGCTGCACCACTTTGTGGGATTCCACTTGCCATTAAGGATAACATTTGCACAGAGGGGATACGAACAACCTGTGCTTCTAAAATGCTGGAGGATTTTATCCCGCCTTATAATGCAACTGTAATGGAAAAGCTGGAGGCACAAGATGTTGTGATGCTTGGTAAAACCAGTATGGATGAGTTTGCAATGGGCGGCTCTACCCAAACTTCTGCATTTGCAAAGACAAAGAATCCATTTGATAAAGACTGTGTCCCGGGCGGTTCTTCTGGTGGCTCTGCCGCCTGTGTATCTGCTTCTCTCGCAACTGCTGCACTTGGTTCTGATACCGGCGGTTCCATTCGACAACCGTCTGCCTTCTGTGGTGTTACTGGATTAAAACCAACATATGGACGAGTTTCTCGTTATGGTTTGGTTGCATTTGCCTCGTCTTTGGATCAAATTGGACCAATTGCAAAAAGTCCGTATGACTGTGCATTGATTTTGAATGCCATCGCTGGATATGATCCGCATGACGGAACTGTTTCTAAAAAATCAGTGGAAGATTATACAGCTAAAATTGGCAAGAATATTGAAGGATTGAAGATTGCACTGCCAGAAGAGTTCTTTGGAGAAGGCATTGACGACAATATTCGGGATGCCGTAATGGAAGCAGCAAAGACTTATGAAAAAATGGGGGCCACTCTGGTTTCCTGTAATATGCCAAGTTTAAAGTATGCGGTCGCTGCTTATTATTTGATCGCATCCGCAGAAGCTTCTTCTAATTTGTCACGTTATGACGGTATTAAATATGGACACAGAAGCAAAAACGGTGAAAACTTTAATGAACTAATTTGTAACTCCAGAAGCGAGGGATTTGGGGATGAGGTAAAGAGAAGAATCTTGCTTGGCAACTATGCACTGTCCAGCGGTTATTATGATGCTTACTATGGAAAAGCACTTGCATTACGGCAAAAGATTTCAGCAGAATATGCGTCTATTTTTGCAAACTGTGATGTGATGCTGACACCAACCACACCAACGGTTGCTTATCATATCCATGAAAACATCTCTGATCCAGTAAAAATGTATCAGGCAGATATCTGCACAGTAACGGCAAATATTGCTGCTCTACCGTCAATTTCTACGCCGTGTGGCTATGATAAAAATGGCATGCCGATTGGAATGTCTTTGACGGGAAGACAATTTGATGAGAGCACGATTTTGCAGGTCGCAGATGCATTCTCCCAGCAGTTTACGCTGAAAAGTCCGTCTCTTTCATTTTAATTTTCAGGAGGTCATATCATTATGTCATCATATATTCCTGTCATTGGTCTGGAAATTCATGCAGAGTTGCTGACAAAATCTAAAGTATTTTGTACCTGTAATGCAGAATTTGGCGGCAGTCCAAACTCTCGTTGCTGCCCAGTTTGTACTGGTATGCCAGGTACCCTTCCGGTTATCAACCAGACTGCTGTACAATATGCCGTAAAAGCCGGTTTTGCACTTGGCTGTAATATCAATAAATTTTCTGTATTCGATCGAAAGAATTACTTCTACCCGGATCTGCCGAAAGCATATCAGATTTCACAGTTGCAGCGTCCGCTCTGCATTGATGGTCTGGTAGAAATCGAAACAGAAAAGGGAAAGAAAAATATTCGTATCAATCGAATTCATCTGGAAGAAGATGCTGGTAAACTGATTCATGATGATTTCAATGCGGTTTCTTTGGCTGACTACAACCGCTGTGGTATTCCACTGATTGAAATTGTAACAGAACCTGATATTTCTTCAGCAGAAGAAGCAAAAGCATTTGTGGAGAAAATCAGTCTGCTATTACAGTATGCTGGAGTGTGTGACTGTAAAATGGAGCAGGGTTCTCTTCGCTGTGATGTCAACATTTCTATCATGAAGCCAGAAGATACCCAACTTGGTACACGTGCGGAGATTAAAAATCTGAACTCACTGAAGGCTATCACTCGTGCGATCAATTATGAAATTAAGCGACAGTCTCGCCTACTGGATGCTGGAAAGCGTGTCATTCAGGAAACACGTCGTTTTAACGACAACAAGGGTGAAACAACTTCCATGAGAAGCAAGGAAAATGCACATGATTACCGCTACTTTCCAGAACCGGATATTTTACAGGTAAACTTCACGGATGAAATGCTAGATACCATTAAGGGAATGCTGCCGGAATTACCACATAAGAGACTGAAACGGTATGTAGAAGATTACAACCTTTCCGAAACAGATGCCAAAATTATTGTCAACCAAAAGCTTGTTTCCGATTTCTTTGAAGAAGCACTACATTGCTATTTTGCACCGAAAAGCCTTGCAAACTTTATTATTGTAGAGCTGATGCGACGTATCAACCTTGGTGAGATTACAATGGA
>DYCW01000419.1 GCA_019417865.1 Ruminococcus sp.
GTACAGGATTATCCCGGAACACATGAACCGCTTGTAGATCAGGCAGCTGATGAAAAGGCAGATTCTGCACGTCCTGAGCTTTCCACGCATATTGAAAATTTAGATGCTTATGACACAATATTTATCGGATATCCAAACTGGTGGGCAGATATGCCGATGCCGCTGTATACGTTTCTGGAAGAATACGACTTCAGTGGCAAGACAATTATCCCGTTCAACAGCCATGGTGGAAGCAGATTTTCAAATACGATAGAAACGATCGCTTCTTATGAACCGGATGCTGATGTCATCACAGATGGCTTTACTGTTTCAAGAGATGATGTTGCCGATGTGGAAGCTGATCTGATCGAATGGGTTCATAATCTTGGATATTGATTCAGAGCGTATACCTATGGGTTAATACTGCATAACAAATTGAAACTTCTCATATCAGTGTAAATATGGTATGATAGCAATAGAGGAAGTGGACGGATGTCAAAAAAGCTGATATGCAAAATTATCGTAGATGGACTCATGCTTGCGGCAATGCCTGTTTTGATGACATATATGCTGGCAGGAGAAGTTCTCCACGAATGGCTCGGAGCAGGGGTTCTTATTTTGTTTGTTCTGCATCACGCCTTGAATTTTCAGTGGATAAAAAATCTGTTCCGCAGAAAATATACGCTCTCACGCATCGTAAAAACCACCGTGAACGTTCTGATATTACTTATGATAATTGGGCTGGCATACAGCGGAATCGTTCTTTCACGTCATGTTTTTGCGGATTTGAATATTCATGCAAGCCGTGCCAATGCAAGAGGTATTCATATGTTCTGCTCCTACTGGGGATTTGTGCTGATGAGCCTGCACTTTGGTTTTCACTGGGATATGTTTTTAGGTATTGCAAGAAAATTCACAAAGAAAAAATCTGCTCTAAGAACTGTTGTATTGAGAGTATTGGCAGCGGGTATTGCAGGCTATGGAATTTATGCTTTTCAAAATCGTGAAATTGGTTCATATCTGATGATGAAAATACAGTTTGCATTTTTTGATATGGAAGAATCACTGTTTTTATTTATTACAGAATATCTGGCTGTCATGGGACTGTTTGCGGTAGTCGGATATTATATGATGTATGCATTAAAAATAATAAGTAAAAAAAGGAGGTCTGTTTCAGTATGAAAGTAAAAAGATTATTGGCAGGTATTATCACAGCAGCTTTGGGTCTGTCCATGACAGGATTGATCTCTGCCAATGCAGATACTGAGCCGAAAAACAGCAGCTACACAATGGAAGATATCAAGAATCTGCAGGATTTTCTGCTTGTAAGAGAAACGCCGGATTTAAGAGGAAAAGACTATGATTTAAATGATGATGGCAGATGGAATGTATCTGATCTTTGTCTGATGAAACAACAATACGTAAAATCACAGAATACGGGAAAAACGCTTGTTGTATATTATTCATTAGTTTTGCCGGACGGTACAGATGCATCAGCCAGTGCAAGCCGTGTCATAGTAGATGGGGAACCTTATGGTACGACAGAGTATATGGCGAGAGTGATTCAGGAAGAAACAGGAGCAGATTTGTTTGAGATTCAGACGGTACAGGAATATCCGACCGAATACCGTGATGTTACCAATCAGGCGTCACAGGAAAAAGAATCCGGATTCCGTCCGGAATTGGCATCTCATATTGACAACATTGACCAGTATGATACAATTTTTGTAGGTTATCCGAACTGGTGGGGCGATATGCCAATGGCACTATATTCTTTCTTTGATGAATATGATTTGTCAGGCAAGATGATCATTCCATTCAACAGTCACGGTGGAAGCGGATTTTCTCAGACTGTACAGTCCATTGCACAGCTTGAACCGAATGCGAAAGTCAGCACAGAGGGACTGAGTCTTTCAAGAGAAACAGTTTCCACCTCAAGAGATACGATCGCAGAATGGATTGCAAATTTAGGTTATCATAAAGAACCGGAGGAAACAGCGAAAAATCTTGTAGCTTATTATTCGGCAAGCGGTACGACAGAAAGAATTGCGGATTTCATTGCAGAAGAAATGAACGCAGATGTGTTTGTCATTACACCTGTAAATGAATATACAGATGCAGACCTCAATTGGACAGATTCCAACAGCCGTGTTGTGCAGGAGCATAACAATCCCGATACAAGACACGTAGAATTGGTACAAACAATTCCCGATAATTTTGATTCCTATGACAATGTATTCATTGGTTATCCGATCTGGTGGCAGGAAGCTGCGTGGGTAGTGGATGATTTTGTCACAGAAAATGACTTCACAGGAAAGAATGTGATTCCGTTCTGTACATCCATGAGTTCTCCTTTGGGCGAAAGCGGAACGAAGCTTGCTGAAATGGCAGGTACTGGAAACTGGCTTGAGGGAATACGATTTACAAGCCGTTCTTCCGAAGAAGATGTCAAGGAATGGGCAAGGAATCTTGATTTAACGAAACGAGTAGCTGCAAATAAAACATTGATCGCATATCTTTCTTATCCGCTGCCGGACGGTACAGATGCTAATACAAGTGCAAGCCGTGTAATAGTGGATGGTGAACTTTACGGCTCTGTAGAGTACATGGCAAAAGTCATTCAGAAAAATACAGGTGCAGATATGTTTGAGATTCAGCCTGCTGTAAGTTATGGTGAAGATTTTAATACAGTTGCAGACCGAGCTTTAAGTGAACAGGAAAACGGTGTTCTGCCTGAGCTTCTGAATCATATTGAAAATCTCGACCAGTATGATACGATTTTCGTTGGATATCCGGTGTGGTGGTATGATATGCCGCAGGTGATGTACAGTTTTTTTGATGAGTATGATTTTAGCGGTAAAACCATTATTCCTTTCAATTCGCATGGTGGAAGCGGATTTTCCGGTTCTGTACAGGAAATTGCAGAATTAGAGCCAAATGCAATCGTACGAACAGACGGTTTGACGATTTCAAGAACTGTTATGGCAAGCTCAGAAAATACGATCGTGAATTGGCTGGAAACACTTGGCATAGCCTGATTTCATTCGTTGATATTATCATGCCTGAAGAGAACGATTCCATCTCAAAAGGTAATGGTATTAAATAAATCAAGGGAGTTTTTGCATATAAATTCTTTTGGATTTATGCTGTTCCAATTATCTTCCCCGAAAGCGAAAAAGGAGCCGCCTGCCAAAAGCAAACAGCTCCTTTTTCCATTCTATGAAAGTCAAGGTGATACCAATGAAAAAAATGATTTTTTGCATAATAATGGCAGGGACACTATGTTTCACAGCCTGTGGAAAGCAAGCAGATTCTTTTCAAAATGAATCAAAAAGCGAATCATTCTTTGCCATGGATACCTATATGACAATTACAGCATATGGTGAAAACGCCGCCTCAGCTCTGGAGCAGGCAGAAGAACGAGTAACAGAGCTTGAAAAAATGTGGTCCGTAACAGATGAAAACAGTGAAATTTATGCTGTCAATCACAGCGATGGAGCAGCTGTTGCAGTTAGTAATGAAACAGCAGAATTGCTTGATTATTCTCTTCGTATTTCGGATTTGACAAACGGTGCTCTAGACTGCACTATGTATCCTGTTCTGACCGCATGGGGATTTACCACAAGCAACTATAACATTCCAACCGATACAGAATTGGCTAATTTGCTTAAGAATACGGGCTATGAAAAAGTAAAGCTTGACGGAAATTCTATTGCCATTCCCGAAGATATGCAGATTGATTTAGGTGCAGTCGGCAAAGGGGATACAGGAGATCGGATCGTTGATATATTGCAGGAAAACGGTATTGAGTCTGCTTTGTTGGATTTAGGCGGCAACATTCAGACGATCGGCACAAAACCGGACGGAACGGATTGGAAGCTTGGACTTCGCAGTCCATTTGATGAGGGTTCTTTTGCGATGTTGGAGATTTCGGACTGTGCAGTCATTACCTCCGGCGGTTATGAGCGATATTTTGTCGGTGACGACGGGGAAACCTACTGGCACATTCTCGACCCGGCAACAGGAAAGCCTGCACACAGCGGTTTGGTATCTGTAACGATTGTCGGAAAAGAGGGCAGGCTTTGTGATGCACTTTCCACATCGCTGTTCGTCATGGGTCTTGACAAGGCAAAAGAACTCTGGGAACAGCGTGATGATTTTGAAATGGTTCTTGTATCTGAGAAAGGCAAGATCTATTTAACAGAAGGCCTTGAGAAGAATTTTTCATTGAATCAGATGTACGGAAATTTGCAAACGGAAGTGATACACAGGTGAAAGCAAAAAATGTATTGCTTATTACATGTATTCTGATATTTTTGACAGGTTTGATTGGGAGTCTGTGGCTGATATTCAAACCCCATAGTCAGACAGTTCAGATTATACAGGATGGGACAGTTTTGTATACAATTGACTTGGAGAAATCAGAAGATCAGACAATTGAGGTTGAATATTAAGGCAGTAAAAATTTGATTCAAATTACTGTATAAATTGCTACAGAGGATAGTATAGGACGACTTTCAACGGCTATGGTCATTTTTTAAGAGCAGTGCAATATTGTCTAATTGTGCATGGCAGCGGTAGAATACATTTTCGTCGAACTCACGTTAATCTTTAAGAACAAGACGAGCAAAATCTTCATATCCATCACCAGTCCTGCTTTCTGCATTTTCTATCTTATGGAACATACAATTAGGAATCTCTTTTAATTTTAGATTCTTTGCTATGCAGGGAGCACAGCCTTTTTCGTGCTTTGTGGGGTGAAGTGGGCATTTAAAATTTGTACAGGTACAAAAGGGACTTAGGCTTTGCATTTATTTCGTCAGCTCCTCAAATACAGACACAACATACTCCGCAATGTTGCAATCCTGTTCTTCTGTTCCACCACCAACACCGATACCACCAGTAATTTTTCCATTTACAAACAGTGGATATCCACCAGATACAAGTGTGATTTTTGGATCATTTGTTTGAATTGCCATAAGAGACGACCCTTCAGCCGCAGCTGCTGCAACATCCTTTGTCCTACATTGAGTGATCGCAGAAGTGTATGCTTTTCCAGGCACTAATGTAATGGACAGCACAAGTGCCTCGCCGTATCTTCTGTATACTCTTGGCAAACCATTCTCATCATATACAGCGAAGCTGATATCAATGCCTACTTCTTTACTTTTCTTATATGCTGCGGCACAAAGCTTATCGCATAATTCATCAGTTAAAATCATTTCTGTTATACCTCACTTTATCATAATATTTAGGCTGTATTCGTGTAACAACCTGGGATTATTATATCATAGATAGGAGGTAAATTGCTTGCACATTCCTTTTGGATTTTAATACGTTTCTACTTCTTTTTCATCTGTGTTTTCAGCAGCTGAATATCTTCTGTAGGAGTCGCCATGAACATCTTTTTATAGTCTCTATTGAATTGAGAGATACTGTCATAGCCCACATCTGTTGCAGCTTCCGTTACGGTTACATTTTCATCCAGCATCTGTCTTCTGGCTTCTGTCAGGCGAAGTCGTTTTTGGCATTGAAGCGGTCCCATTCCAACAGCACTCTTAAATTTCTGATGAAAATTGGAAACACTCATATTTCCACGTTGTGCGAGATCCTCGACGGAGAAATTTTCCCTGTAGTTTTCTTTGAGCCAGGTGTTTATCTTATAAATTTCACCGGCTCGCTGAATCCCTGTTATACTTTGTATAAACTGTTTGCCACATACGCCGCAGAGAACATCAAAGATAATTTCTTTCCGAGCTATTTTGGCAGAAAAAGCAATCTGTTCCGGATTATCCAACATCTTTATCAAACGCAGGACGGATTCTATAACCTGCTCATCAAAATTCACCATAACGTTTGCATCTAGTTCAGATTTCATAATTCGCTCAATTAAGCTTCCATCAATATCAAGAATAACAGATATTACATCATCCAAAGTAAATGAGACGGAAACAGCGATAAAATCCTGTTGATCGCTCAGTGTTAGTATTTGTCCGGAAATGGGGGTATCAATTGCAGAAATAGAATACTGCCCAGTAAGATAATCCATAATACCGCTTGGCGTATGCAATCTCAGGGAACCATCCACAACTAGATAGATGTACGGGATTTGGATATCTGGCATATTGATACTGTTTGTATGTGATTTGTATATATGAAGATAGGGAATAGCTGTTTCATTTTTTCCACACTTCCATCTCATTGTACGGAGTAGTTTTATTAGATCGCTTATCATATCACTACCTCTTTAATTCTTGATTTATATTTATACTGTAACTGTCTCTTATACACAT
>DYCW01000042.1 GCA_019417865.1 Ruminococcus sp.
TCTATGCCCTGCGGGAGAGCTTAACACAGCTTGCACTGGCAGCCTATTTTTTTGATTTAATTCGGTATGCAGTGCCGCAGGGACAGCAGCAAAATTTTATCCTGCGGCTGACGTTGAATACATTATATTATCTCACCACCGGAAAGCGGAGCGAGGCATTTTTAAAGAGCCTGTTTGAGCTGCGGTTTCTTTCAGAATTGGGAATGATGCCGGATGTTCTGGTTTGTCCGGTTTGTATGGAGTATCTGCCGCAGTCCTTGTTCTATTCTGCGAGAACAGGGCATTTTTATTGTGCAGACTGCTATCAGCCAACTGAGGAAGATTATGCCGTAAAGATGCCCCTGGGTGGTTTGCAAGCGGTACGGCATATTGTATTGACTGCCCCTGACCGGTTGTTTCAGTTTCGGCTGAACGATGCCACCCAGCAGGCAGTGAATCGGTTTTCCGAGCTATTTGTGCAGTATCAGCTGGACTATCGACCGGCTACCTTGCAGTTTTACAAACGATTACAAAGCGATGATGCTACATGCATTTGACTACCAGGTTCCATCTGGTTTGTAATTAACATCAATAGAATGATTCAACATTAACTTTTGAAGATAGAAGTCTGATTCTATTACAAGGAGGCATTATGAATCCAAACGAACGTACTTTGGAATTGGATAAAATACTGGAGCTGCTTGCACAGGAAGCAGCCAACGATATGACAAGAGAACAGGCAAGACAACTACAACCACAAACCGATTTGGCAGTGGTACAAGCAGAGCTGGAAAAAACGGATTCTGCATTAGCACTTGCTGTGCAATTTGGGACACCACCGTTTTATGCCTTTCAAGATATGTGTACCGCTTTGCGGCGTGCAAAGGCTGGTGCAAAACTCTCTCTGAAGGATTTGCTGGAAATTGCCCGTGTCCTGCGGCAAGTGCAAGCACTGAGCGATTGGTATGACCATTGTTCCGGGGTGGAGACCCCGCTGGAGGATTTGTTCAGCCGGCTTGCCCCTGTGCCGTTTTTGCTGGAAAAGCTGGAACGCTGTATTTTGTCGGAGGAGGAGCTTGCAGATGCTGCCAGTCCGGCATTGGCGGATATTCGGCGAAAGCTGCTGCGTTCCGGTCAGCGGCTGCGGGAGACACTGGATAAGATGGTACGCAATCAGGATGTGCAGAAGTGTTTACAGGATGCCAGAGTGACTATCCGTGATGGGCGGTTTGTTCTGCCAGTCAAGGCAGAACATCGGGGACAGATTCAGGGCTTGATTCATGATACATCGGCGTCTGGACAGACACTCTTTATTGAACCGCTGGCGGTGGTAGAGGCAAACAATGATATGCGGTTGCTAGAAAGTCTGGAGCAGGAGGAAATTGACCGCATTATCACAGAACTCTGTGCAGACTGCGGAACATGGGCAGATGCCATCATTGCCGACCATGCGGTTTGTGCTGAGCTGAACCTTTATTTTGCCAAGGCAAATCTGGCGGCAAAAATGCACGCATTTCGTCCGATTGTGACCGATGACGGTGTACTGGATTTGAAGAATGCCCGACATCCGCTGATTCCGGCAGAGAAAGTCGTACCGATTTCGTTCTCATTGGGAAGAGAGCAGCAAACATTGATTATTACTGGCCCGAATACTGGGGGTAAAACGGTTGCTCTGAAAACAGCTGGTTTATTGACATTGATGACAATGTGCGGCTTACTGATTCCAGCCGCAGAGGGCAGTCAGATTTCCGTATTTGAAAAAGTGTTTGCGAATATTGGAGATACACAGAGCATTGAACAGAATCTCTCAACCTTTTCTGCCCATATGAAGCAGGTGATTGAGATTCTGGAGCA
Organism: Ruminococcus sp.; assembly: GCA_019417865.1. Lineage (GTDB taxonomy): Bacteria > Bacillota > Clostridia > Oscillospirales > Ruminococcaceae > Ruminococcus_C. Next base: position 1,834 of record DYCW01000042.1, read on the forward strand.
GGCAAATGACCGTTCGCTGGTTTTGCTGGATGAACTGGGTTCAGGGACAGATCCTGTCGAAGGTGCTGCATTAGCGGTTGCGATTATTGAACAACTGCACAATAATGGGGCAAAAATGATGGTGACCACGCATTATCAAGAATTGAAACTCTATGCAACAGAACAGCCGGAAGTGGAAAATGCTTCCTGCGAATTTGATATTGTCAACCTGAAGCCGACCTATCGGCTGATTTTAGGGTCTCCAGGGAAGTCCAATGCATTTGCAATTACAGAAGGATTAGGCATGGATCCAGCAATTATTCACCATGCACAAACACTGGTGAGTGAGGAAAATGTACGGTTTGAACAGGCAGTGGAAAAGCTGGAGCAAACTCGTCAAACGTTAGAAGAACAGCTGCAATCCATTCAAGAAGAGAAGCGGCAGGCAGAAGAAGCAGCTGCACAGGCAAAACAGGAACTGGCAGAAATTCGAGCACAGCGAGCCGAGAAAATGGAGCAGGCACGTTTGCAGGCGATGCAGATTGTCGAGCAGACCCGTGCGGAATCCAATGCGTTGCTGGAAGAGTTGGAAAAGCTGCGGAAGGAAAAGGAACGTGCCACCTTTGCAGAAGATGTCATTTCGGCGAAATCTGGCAACAAGAGACGGTTTCGACATCTATATGAGACGGCAAATCCACTGGAAGAGCAGGAATCCGAACAGTACAGCCTACCAAGAGCATTGAAAATCGGCGATACCGTCATGGTGGCAGATACAAAGCAAAAGGGAACAGTTGTCAGCCTGCCGGACAGCAGCAATCGGCTGTTTGTACAGATTGGTGCGATGAAGACGAAGATGCAGATGGAACGCTTACGATTGGTTTCCAACCAGCCGGCAAAACAGCAGCAGAAAAAATCTGCTTCCAAAACGGGGCGGGTTTCTGCAAAAACGGAACGCAGTGGTTCTATGGAATTGGATATTCGGGGATGTACCTGTGATGATGGGGTCTACCAGATGGATGCCTTCTTGGACCGTGCGGTTTTATCCCATGTTTCGACTGTGACGATTATTCACGGCAAGGGAACAGGACAGCTTCGGCAGGCAGTGCACCAGCGACTGAAGCAGCTAAAATATGTGAAAAGCTATCGACTGGGCGTGTTTGGCGAAGGGGAAGATGGCGTGACAATTGTATCATTGGCATAGGAATCTGACTGAAAAAGGATAGGGGAATGATCATGACGGAAATGGAAAAGATGTTGGCAGGAAAAATTTATGATGGTTCTGATCCGCTGCTTGCCGACCGGCGGGTACTGGCACATAAACTCTCCAAACAGTATAATGATACATTGGAAGATGAGGAAGAAAAGCGGACAGCGATTTTAAATGAGCTGATTCCGAATAGGGGAAAGGACACCTATCTGCAAGGACCCATTCAGTTCGATTATGGGATCTATACTACATTCGGCGAACGATGCTATGCGAATTTTAACCTTGTTGTATTGGATACCTGTCCAGTTACCATTGGGAACAATGTGTTTTTTGGACCAAATTGCACACTGGCAACCCCACTGCATCCATATTTGCCATCAGAGCGGAATATTCGACAGAAAGCGGACGGTACCCTGTATGATTTGGAATACGGTGCTCCGATTTGCATTGCAGATGACTGCTGGATTGCTGCCAATGTGACTATTTGTGGCGGTGTTACCATTGGTAGAGGT
>DYCW01000420.1 GCA_019417865.1 Ruminococcus sp.
GCTTTGTGCACTGGTCTATGCGAAAGAGACTGGTGACTTTAAGTTTGCGGATTGGGCAGAGGGACAGATGGAATATATCATGGGCGACAACCCAATGAATCGTGCTTATATTGTCGGCTACTCTGAAAATGCTGCTTCTCATCCGCATCACCGTGCAGCACATGGCTCTAAGACATTGAATATGGACGAACCGGCAGATCAGACACATGTGCTCTGGGGGGCATTGGTTGGCGGTCCAGATGAAAAGGACTTCCATAATGACGAGACGAAAGACTACATTTACAATGAAGTTGCTGTAGACTATAATGCTGCTTTTACGGGGGCGTGTGCTGGCTTGTATGAATATTATGGTAAGGAATTGGGCAACAAGCCGGTTGAAAATTTCCCGCCGACAGAAGCCTCTATGAAGGGTGAGATTCCGGAAATTTACATAGATGCCAGAGTGATGCAGGAGACGGATGCCCGTTCGCAAATTGAAATTTGTATTTACAACGATACTTCTTTGCCGCCACGCTATATCAGCACGTTGAGTGCAAGATATTTCTTTAATATCAATGAAATGCTGGCAGCTGGGCAGACGATTGACGATTTGGAGATTGAGATTTACTACGATGAAGAAAATGCAAACACCAACGGTGAGAGCTTTGCCACCATCTCTAAGCCGGTGAAGTGGGATGACAATGGGAATTATTATGTAGAAATCAGCTGGGATGGCTGTGCATTCTACGGCACAAGAGTCTTCCACTTCGGGTTAATTCCAAAAATGGATGAAAATTATACCACACATTGGAATCCCACTGATGATTATAGCCGTGACAGTTTGATTCTGGATGAATACACCAGAACAGAAAAAATTACTGCTTATCAGAACGGGGAACTGGTATGGGGAGAAGAGCCGGAAGGTGGTACATTCCTGCTTGGCGATGTGAATCTGGATGGTACAGTGAATCTGCCGGATATTATCCTATTGCAAAAGTATCTTTGTAATAAGACTGCACTGAGAAAGAGAAATGGACAGGCGGCTGATTTGAATCAAGACAATATGGTTACGATTGTGGATGCAATTTTACTTAAGCGAATGCTGCTGTAATGGATTAGAGCACGCCTTACGATATCTTATTATTGTAAAAAAGGACGTTATTCATATGGATAACGTCCTTTTCATTATTTTGGGTTACTCAGCTTTTGCCTGACAGTTGGAACAGATTGGGCAATGCTGGCAGAGCAGATTCCGCAGGGCGGATGCACTGCTGCTGTGTACTCGGGCAATTGGCACCTGATTTTTTTTTGCTGCTTTGATGGCTCCTTGTATCATTTTATGTGATACGGTGTTTGTGAATAGAATCATCAAGTCTGGGGAACCAATCTTTTTCTCCAACGGACCAGTTTCCTTTGGAAATACCTTTGCCTTGCAGCCATGTTCCTGACAGATATTTGTATATTGGCGGCTCATTCGCTCATTTCCGCCGATAATGACAACGCTCATAGAGACCTCCTTGATTTTTGAGTTAGACGAGACTAACCGTTCTGAAAACGTAGTTATAAATGACTAACTACAGCATACCACATTTTCATGTGATTGTCAAGTGTTTTTTGAAAGAAATTCCGGAACGGATGCGAAAAATAGGGGATTCAGGTTTCTTGACCTTACAGATAAATTGGAATTTACTTGACACGATACATTATTTTTAATCTTTGTGCTTCGTTTGCAGAAAAACCGAATTTTTCATAAAACGGGATCTTATCAGGCATTGCACATAGCTCAACAAAAATATCTGTACCACTTAACCCATTTTCATTAATGAATTTCATCAATTCATTAATCATCATTTTTCCTATTCCCTTATGCTGATATTCAGGTCTTACAACGACATCTTTAATATAATAGTTCAATCCCATATCACCAATCATCCTTGCCATAGCTACTACTCTGTCTTTATCATATACAGACACTCTGAATATTGTGTTCTTCATGGCGATTTCTGTTTGCTCTAAAGAAGGACCCTGTCCCCAGACAGTTTCCCATAAAAGAATAAATTCTGCCGCACTTAATTCATTATATTTTACAGTTAATTCACTCATTTCCATGACCATTCCTTTCGCTACGCTCAAGGTGCAAAACAAAATGAAAAGTATTGACCTTGCGTGATCCGTGTATTATAATTATCCTTCCCACATTCAAAGCAAGGGCTGCATCTACTTGAATGCGTTGGAATTTATTTATATCCACCATTTAGGCGTAAGTTCTCCAAGTGTAATTATTTTTTCATTTTCATAATCAAGCATAATTTCAATTTGTTGATAGTCGTCGGGCATAAGCTGAACTATCACTTCACGACAAGCACCACAGGGAGCACCTGTTTTTCCATTTGGCATGATTGCAAGAACCTTTTGAATTTTCTGCTCTCCATTCGTTATCATATTAAAAATTGCATTTCGTTCTGCACATATTCCCAATGTACAACAGGTGTCAATACAAACTCCTACATATATCTTGCCTGTTATCGATAATACTGCTGCTGCAACGCCACCTGCCTCTATGTAATCTGATATTTTACGGTCATTTTGAACCGTTTTTGCTGCTTGATACATTTTATTCCATAT
>DYCW01000421.1 GCA_019417865.1 Ruminococcus sp.
GTTCTCCAGGCTGATATTTCCCTTTATCACTGTGTCAGAAGCAGAATTTCCAACCAACGAGATATAGGAACGCATCCATGTAATGTCTTTATCTGGGATGGTATACGTACCAGCTGTAAGGTAAATGACTCCCTTTTTTGCATATGTGACAGCGTTCAAAGCTTCTTTTAAAGTTCGATATGGTGCACTTTCTGTTCCCGGACTGCTGTCGCTTCCAGAAGCGGCATTCACATACCTTGTTATGGTTGCTGCTGAATCATTTGCAATTTGATTTGCTCGTTCCATATAAATTGGAATGCCGTTTTTACAAATGATAGAAGGCGGTGCACTGACATAGCCAGTAACCTGGCAATTTGCAAAATTTAAAAAACCGCCGTTTTCCACCTGAATGGAATCCAGTTTTCCGCCATAAATCGCTGAGCATCCGCCATACTGTAACAGATAAGGCGTTGTACAGTTGGACAGCATGATAACGCTATTCTGCGGTTTGATGTACTGCATTGTACTTTTATTTAGACGACAAAAAGAATTGTATAATGTGATACCGCTGTTGCTGCTGGCAAAGTCTACATCATCTATCTCCAAACATCCGTGATACAAGAAGATTGCATTTTCTACCTTTGGAGCTGGCAGGAGACTATCGTTGTTTTGGATTGCCTCCAGACGAATTGAACGGCTATACAGATGGATACCACTGCCATATTCGTTTGTCTGATCAGTTGCTGTATAGGTTTGTCCACGTTTCAGACAAATAATCGTATTTTTATAGGCATTTGCCAAAACCAATACTCTGTCCAATGTTTTGACTGCTGTTGTAGTTGTGCGTCCATCATTATTGTCAGAGCCAGAAGCAGTATCCACATATAGTCTGGCACGTTCACCGATCGTGTAGCCCTGCATGGACTGCAAAAGAGATTCTGCACGATTGACATTGCTTTCTGTGCGGTCAGCATCTGCTTTTACCGTTTCACTGGTTTGTCTTACATTTTGTTGAATGGTTTCCATCTCGGAAAGATACTGATCACCTTTTTCAGTA
>DYCW01000422.1 GCA_019417865.1 Ruminococcus sp.
TGTATAAGAGACAGCCATAGGACTGTACCCATGCTTTTTCTGTAAAGACATATCCGTCCAGACTTTCGCCGAAATATTCAACCATGTCGTTTCGTTCGAATTCGCCGTGTACCAGTACATCCAAACCGATTGTTTCCTGTAAGGCAACACAGTCTGCAATTTGCTTTTGATTGAATGTTTCGTACTGTTCCTGTGAGATTTCTCCCTTTCGGAATGCAGCACGGTTTGCACGTACTTCTGTGGTCTGCGGAAAAGAACCGATGGTGGTAGTCGGCAGGAGTGGTAAATGGAATCTTGTTTTTTGTATTTTTTCCCGTTCTGCAAATACTGGGAATCGGATGAAATCCTCTTCTTTTAGCTTTGCAACTTGTTCCTGAACAGCTGGATTGGCACCACTTCTGGGGGATGCAAACAACTTTGCATTGTTCTGATAGGCATCTGTTTCCAGCGGTGTTTCTGCTGAGAGAATTTCTTTCAGTTCTGACAACTCTGTTAGCTTTTCTTCTGCATAAGCAAAGTGTTCCAGAATATTCTGGGGCAGTTTTTGTTCACTTTTTGTGGTATACGGAACGTGCAGCAGCGAGCAGGAGGTATTCAAAACGATTTGTGCAGCATACTGTTTTAATTCTGCAATCGCTGCCAGTGTTTTATCATAGTGATTTCTCCAGATATTCTTTCCGTTTACCAATCCGGCAAACAGGATTTTATCCTGTGGGAATCCATTTTTTGCAATCAGGGCAGCATTCTGCTTGCCTTCGATGAAGTCCAGACCGATGCCGTCTATATCCAGCTTGCAAATGGCATTGTAACAATCTCGTACATCGCCGAAGTATGTTTGCAGCAGAATGTTTGTGTTGCCCTTTGCTTTTAAAATTTCTGTATAAAGTTGTGTAAAGAGAGCAATATCTGCTGCGTTCATATCCATAACGAGGCATGGTTCATCAAACTGTACCCACTCTGCACCGAGAACTTGCAGCTTGTTTAGAATATCAATGTAAGCTTTTACAGTATCCGAAACAAAATCTGCTGCGGTCTTGTTGCCAGTATAGGTTGCTAACTTCAAGAATGTATACGCACCAATGATAACAGGTTTGGTGGCAACTCCATTTTGTTTTGCCTCTGCATAGAGCGTAAATGGCTTTTCGTCGGCCAGCTGAATGATCGTATCGTCCTCTATTTCCGGAACCATGTAGTGGTAGTTGGTGTTAAACCATTTTTTCATTGCCAGAGCTTTGACATCCCCCTTTTGACCCTGGTATCCTCTTGCAGCAGCAAAATAAGTGTCCAGATGGGAGAGACCGAGTACACGATATCGCTGCGGTACTGCATTCAGCAAAAACGCTGTATCCAGCATTCCGTCATAAAAGGAAAAGTCGTTGGAAGGAATCCAATCCAGACCGCTTTCTTTTTGTATCCGGAGATGTTCCAGACGAAGTGCTTTTGCAGTTTCCTGTAACGCTGCTTCTGTTATTTCTCCACGGAAATACTTTTCGCTTGCGAATTTCAATTCCCTCTGTGCCCCGATTCTGGGGTAACCTACAATTGCAGTTTTCATGATTATTATCATCCTTTCGTAGCAAAATGAATGGGAGTGTTTTGATTGCTTTTCATTTTACAATAGAAAACCGCATTTGTAAAATACTTATTTTTATCTGTTGGATATAGATAAAAACTATATCAGATATGCGTATGTCGTTTTAGTGCTTCCATATATGCGGTACCCAGTCGGCTGAGTGTCATATTTTTACGTGTTACCGTACCAACTCGAATCTGTTCCTCTATCGCAAGCGGACGGGCAATGATGTTTTCACCGTTTAATTCTTTGCTGATAATACCTGTGCTGATGG